>JBGQKF010000282.1:0-6180 GCA_041499435.1 Gammaproteobacteria bacterium | reverse complement strand
GTCCTTGGCGAAGATCGGGTGCGGCACGGCGTTCACCAGCGCATCGAGAAACTTCTGCGCGTCTTCCACTGCGCTGGCACTGCGCTTGCGCTCCGTGATGTCGGCGATGGTGCCGATCACGTAGCGCTCGCCATCGGAGAACACCAGACGCCGCTTGCTCTTGAGCACCCAGCGCGTGTCCCCGCGAGCGGTGACGAACTGTTCCTCGTATTCGAGCGGCTGGACGCTATTCATGACGGCGTCGTCCTGCTGCCAGAAGTAATCGGCCTGCGCGGCGGGGAACAGATCGTGGTCGGTACGGCCGATCAGGCACTCGCGCGTCGTGCCGAGAAATTCCAGCACCGCATCGTTCATCAACAGCCAGCGATGCTCGCTGTCCTTTACGAACATCGGCTGTGGCAGTGCGTTGATCAGGCCATCGAGAAATTTGCGCGCCCGCTCGGCCTCGAGCTCCGCTTCCTTGCGCTCGGTGATGTCGATGTGCGCGCCATTCACGTGCACCACGCGGCCGAGCTCGTCACGCTCTGGCTGCGCACGCGACAGGATCCAGCGATAGCTGCCGTCCTTGTGACGCAACCGAAATTCGAGCTCATAGGTGCTCTGCGGACCCGCAAGGAACGCATCCTGACGTGCGAGTACCGCCTCGCGCTCGTCCGGATGCAGGCGCGAATACCACGCCTCCGGAGCATCGAGGATCTCGTGTTCCTCGTATCCGAGCTGGCGCTTCCACTCGGCAGTGAAGCTCACGCGCTCGTTGGGTGGGTCCCAGCTCCACAAGCCGACACGCGAAGCCCACAAGGCGATGTGCAGGCGCTCCTGGCTGAACCGCAGCTCGCGCTCGGCTTCGCGCCGGATGCGCTCGGTATGGCCGCTACGCAACGCCACCCTGAGCACCTCGGCCACTGCATGCACCGTTTCCTGTTCGTGCCGGCTCCAGTTGCGCGGCAGCTCGGTGTCCACTCTCAGCAGCGCGAGCCCATTGCCCTGGTCACGGATCGGCATCGCCAGCAGCGCGCCCGTGCGATCACGCCCAAAAAGATCGGCGAGCGGCTGCAGCATCGGGGCCCGCGAAATATCCGGCACGATCACGACGCGGTCGGCACGCAACTCGGACAGCAGCTGCGCCGCGCCGCTCAGATCGACGCGTGCTGCCGCGAGACTCGGCATGTCAGGTGCGCCCTCCGAACAATCCACGCACAGTATCCCGGCGGCGTTCACCGTGCCGTATGCCACGCGCAGACCCGGCAGCGTGGCGGCCAGACCGAGCACCGCGCTGCGAATCAGCTCGGCGATCGGTACCGCCTCGGCAATCTGTGTGCTGAGCGAGTTGACCAGTCGCAGCCGCGCCTGGCTCGCACGCAAAGCCTCTTCCATCTCCTTGCGGCCCGTGATGTCGACAGCTACGCCGATGACATAGGCGCTGTTCTCGCCGAGATTGACGGCACGCATGGTCTTCAGCATCCAGCGCACCTGCCCGTCATAGCTGGCGAGCGCGTCTTCCACGATCAGCGCCTGCGGGGCAGCCAGCACCTGATCGTCCTCGGCCCAGTGCGCCGCCGCCATCTGCGCCGGGAAGATATCGAAGTTGGTCTTGCCCAACAGGTCGGGGCGCGCTTTTCCGTGCAGCGCCGCAAACGCCTCGTTCACCAGAACCCAGCGGTGTTTGGCATCCTTCACCCAGACCGGGTTTGGGATCGCATTGACTACCGCGTCGAGAAAGCACCGGCTGCGCTCGATCTCCAGACTGCTCGCGCGCTGCTGAGAAAAGTCCTCGACGGTTCCCGTGAATCCCAGCAGGACGCCGTTTTCGCGCATCGGCACCGCTTTGACACGTACCCAGATCACACGCCCATCGCGGTGCACGAGGCGATGCTCGCGTTCGAATACCTGGCCCGCATCGATCAGTTGCGTCCAGGCGTGCAGCACCTGCACGCGGTCCTCGGGATGGATGCGATCCATCCAGTGGAACGGCCGCAAGTCGTCTGCGCTCACGTCGCAGATCTGTGCGCCGCGACGGTTCATGTAGATGGCGTTGCCATCGGCGGAAGCGCGAAAGATGCCGATGGGAGCGCTGTCATTCACCGCCTCCAGCTCTGCCTGCTTGGCGCGCAATTCCCCGTTCATGCGGCGGGCCACGGATTCAGCGCGGTCTCTGGTGCGCGTAATCGCGAGCACCATTCCGAACAGCAACAGGCTCGCGATCGTGCCCAGTACCAGCACGAGGTGGGCGGGGTCGTCGCCGCGCGCTGAGCCAACGCCCGTATTGGCCCGATAAGCAATCACCCAGTGCCGTCCCGCTGCATGCATGCCGCGCACTAAAGGGTCTGTGCCGCCGTGCTCCGATAGATTCGGCCCCATGTCCGGATTGGTATCCAACAGCAGCGTCGCGGACGAGCGCATCTGGTCGAAGACGTCAACGTCGATGCCGTCCGTATCGGGACCCGTGATGCTTGACAGCAGATCGGCCGCAAAGTATGCGAGGTAGACGTAGCCCTGCAGCGCCTGCCTGCGCTGCTCGAGGGTCGCGACCGTTGCATCGGCACGATAAACCGGGATGTAGAGCAGCAGCCCGGGCCTGTGCTTGCCCGGCAGGTCCTGCTGCAACGTGACGCGCCCGGACATCGCCGCGCGACCGGTGTCACGTGCGCGCTCCATCGCATCGCGGCGCACCGGCTCCTGGAACATGTCATAGCCGAACGCCCGCAGATTCAGTCCTGCGAAGGGCTCGACGTAAACGATCGGCGCATACTGAACCCGCTCACCTGCGGGAGACACACGGTAGTCCGGGAAGCCTTGGCTGCGCACCGTACGGATGTGTGCCAGAAGGTCCTGGGCCGCAACCACTTGCGCATAGCCGATGGCGAGAATTCCGGGATACCGTTCGCGCAAGCTGAGGTGGTCAATATAGGCGTGCCAATCCGCCCGGCTGACTTCGCGCTTGGCCTTGAACAAAGCCGTGGCGCCCCACAACACCTGTTCGTAAGCGCGCATGCGCTCAGCGAGCTTGAGGGTGATTTCACCGGCCTTGCGTTGCAGGTTCGCGGCGGCGAGATTTTGCTGGTATTGGCGCAAACTGAGCGACCACCAGGCAACCCCGATGAAAGACAAGATCAGGACGCTGAACGGCAGCCAGTTGCGGCGCAAAGCCCGCAGCCATGAGCGGGAGTCAGGCGCCGGCATGGTGCCGCGATGCGCCGGCGCCGGGACGCAGCACATCGAGTGGCGCACCTGAGCGGCTGGGATTCTGTCGCAAACCTGTTAGTCGGGCATGCATCGGATGCTCGGGCACCGGCCTGCACAGGGACCGTCTGAGGCAAACCATGTGGGTTGAAATCGCGGCTCGAGCCGGGATTGAGCTCGAGCGTTTCATCTGCGCTGTCGGGTGGATTTATCGGCCTGCCGCTGGGATACTTAAGTCAGAATCACCGGCCAGCTACCCCGGGAGAACCAGATTGCGACTACTACGTGCCTTGACTGCAGCGGCTTTGGCGCTGCAGCTTTTCAGCGCGGCCCTGGCCGACCCGTTGCTCACCTATGCCCTTCGAATCAAGGGACACGCGCTGCGGGCCGAGCTCGCCAACGACGACGAGAGCAGGCGCACAGGGCTCATGTTCCGCGAACAAATGGCCGACACGACCGGCATGCTGTTCGTCTACGAAGCCGAGGGGCGCCACGCGATGTGGATGAAAAACACGTTGATCCCGCTGTCGGTGGCCTTTATCGACCGAACGGGTCATATCATCAACATCGAAGACATGCAGCCGCAGACCGAAGACGCGCATGCGGCACGCACACCCGCTGCCTACGCTTTGGAAGTGAACCAGGGCTGGTTCAAAAAGCGCAGCATCAAGCCTGGCGATCGGGTAGAGGGGCTGGAGAAGGTGCCGAAGAGCCAGTGAACGGTGAAGAGTGAAGGGTGAAGAGCAGGCGCGAGCGCGCCTTCTTAAGGACACCCTCTCCCCCGTCACCGGGGGAGAGGGGCCGGGCAGAGGCGGGATCACTCTTCACCCTTCAGTCTTCAACCTTCCCCTGCGAACGGCAAAACAAAAGGGCCTTCAAGCGAAGGCCCTTGTTTGGCGCAACCAGCTGCGCTTCAAATGCTGAAGAATGCAGTGCGAAATACGCCGCCGCTCGCAACCATGAAAAACAGCATCGGCATCGACAACATGGTATTGGTCCGGGAAGCCAGAAACGCGACACGCCGCGCCTTGGCCTTCTCCTCGTCACTGGCCTGGACGATCCCAAGTATCTTCTTCTGATTAGGCCAGATCAGCACCCACACGTTGAACAGCATGATGGTGCCGAGCCATGCCCCTACGCCGATCGGAACATAGATCTTCTGCAGGAAAAAGAAAGCGTCGAAGAAGTGATTGCCGAGGATGGTGGCCCCGGCCAGCCAGGTCACCACGGCCGCCCAGCGGAAGTACAGCAGCGCCCGCGGGGCCACATGCTTGCTGATGCCGGCGGCGGTGTTGTCGGCCTGTGCCGCCTTGAGCGCCGCAACCTGCACGAAGTTGAAGTAGTACAGCAGGCCGATCCACATCACGCCCGCCAGGATGTGCAGCCAGCGCACCAGACCATAGTGGATGAACGCGCCCCAGTCCATGGCTAGCTCCCCAATGCCAGTTTGACGACCCAGTACAGGATCAATGTCAGCACGAGGCCCGATATGACGGTGCCCCACAGCGAATCGAGCGGGTTCTTCATGTTATATCCTCCGAATGTGTTGGGTGGGGGAAATCCCCGCCTTGAACAATAGGAGAGACCCGCGCGGAATGGCAAGCTGTTTGTGGCCCGAGCCTGTCCGGTACGCGGTATTTTGCGAAGCCGAGGCGCCCGGGCACCCTCGCGTCTTCAGGCCCGGATATTCACCCGGCCTGGTTCCCGGCTACGAAATCCCAGTTAACCAGGTTCCAGAAGGCTGTAACGTAGTCGGGCCGGCGGTTGCGGTAGTCGATGTAGTAAGCGTGCTCCCACACATCGCAGGTGAGCAGCGGCTTGTCGGCTCCGGTGACCGGGGTGGCCGCGTTACTGGTGTTGACGATGTCTAACGACCCGTCGCCTTTCTTCACCAGCCAGGTCCAGCCCGAGCCGAAGTTGGCTACCGCGGATCGGCTGAACGCTTCCTTGAGCGCGTCGAACGAGCCCCATTTCTTACCGACGGCGTCGGCCAGCACACCCCGCGGCTGGCCGCCGCCGTTTGGCGATAGGCAGTTCCAGTAGAACGTGTGGTTCCAGACTTGCGCGGCATTGTTGAAGATGCCGCCGGACGATCTCTTGATGATCTCTTCGACGCCGAGGTTCTCGAACTCCGTGCCTTTGATCAGGTTGTTGAGATTGGTGACGTACGCCGCGTGGTGCTTACCGTAGTGATATTCCAGCGTCTCCTTCGAGATGTGAGGTACGAGCGCATCCATCGGGTAGGGTAGAGGTGGCAGTTGGTGTTGCATTGTGGTCTCCGGTGGAATCGTGTCGATGTGCCGTAAGCGAGCCGAATTCTAGCAGGCTGGCGGAGAACCATTCCGCGGTTACAGCCTGGCAGATCCTCACACTCGTCAGGGTTATACGTCCTGTTCAGACCGGGTCGAAACGCACTACGATGGCAGTCGCGTCATTGCGTCCCATGTACCCAGCCTGACGCTCGTGTGCCGCCCCCACCAATGTGCGCGCAATCGGCTCGGGGTCCCGACCCCGGCCGAGGATCTCGGTCATACGGATGTCGCCCAATACCTCCCAGACGCCATCCGTAACCATGAGAAAGACATCGCCGGCTTCGAGTTCCCCGTACCCGAAATCGACCACCAGATGCGAATCCAGTCCGAGCGCCCGCCGTAGCACGTGACGCAAGTCACGCCGGGGCCAGACGTGATCCACGGTGAGTTGCTTGAGCTTTCCTTGACGCAACCGATACACCCGTGTATCGCCTACGTGTGCGAGGTAGTATCGGCCATCCTCGAGCACCAGAAGACTGACCGCGCCCGTCACGCCGTCGCGCTCTGTTACGCGCGTGTTCTGCGCCCACATCCAGTCGTTCGCCGCGCACAGCAAACGATCCAGCGCGCGCGCCACGGTCCATTCTCTGGGAGTCGCGTAATAATCGGACACCAATCCGAGTATTGTCGCCTCGATGGTCGAGCGCGCGCTGCCGTCAGCGTTGACGTCATCGGCCAGCGCGATCAT
>JBGQKF010000281.1:0-6188 GCA_041499435.1 Gammaproteobacteria bacterium | reverse complement strand
GCCTTCGACGCGGTGAAGGCGCGGCTGGAGAGCGATCCCAGATTGCAGGTCGAAGCCAAGCGCGAATCGGTGTACTACGCGGAGCAATCCGAACAGCTTTCGCAGTTCATCCGCTATCTCGGAATCACGCTGAGCGTCATCTTTTCGGCCGGCGCAATCATCGGCGCGATGATCACGATGTACAGCTCGGTCGCCAGCCGCACCGCCGAGATCGGTACGCTGCGAGCGCTCGGATTCCGCCGCGGCAGTATCTTGTGGGCGTTCCTGCTGGAGTCGCTGCTGCTGGGCGCGGTCGGCGGATTGGCCGGTATCGCCGCCGCGTCGGTGATGCAGTGGGTATCGTTCTCAACCACTAATTTCCAGACCTTCTCCGAGCTCGCGTTCTCGTTCACGCTCACCCCCGGCATCGCGCTGTCCGCGCTGGCGTTCGCGCTGACGATGGGGCTGGTGGGAGGTGTGTTACCAGCAGCGCGTGCCGCGCGATTGAATATTGTCGATGCGCTGCGCGCGGCGTGAGAGGCTGGTGAAGCGTGAAGGGTGAAGGGTGAACCGGCGGAAAACGTGTTTGTCATAGTCACGGCCCCCTCTCCCCGGCCCTCTCCCACAAGGGGAGAGGGGGATTCACCCTTCACGTCTTCACCCTTCACCCTTCACGGCCCTCTCCCCATCGGCTCGATGGTGCCCAGATGCAGGGAAAACCGCCCGGTGCGGCGATCACTGAGATAGTGCTGCAACGTGTTACGGACGGTCGCGAAGGCAAGCTCGTTCCACGGGATCTCGCTTTCGTCGAACAGCCGGGCTTCCAGCGTCTCGGCTCCGGCACCGATTGCAGCGTCCACCAGATGTCCCCGGAACAGCAGGTAGACCTGATTGATGTGAGGCAGGTTGTAGAGCGAGAACAGATCTTCGATCGCCACACGTGCGTTCGCTTCTTCCAGCGTCTCGCGCTCGGCCCCCGCGGCGGTGGTCTCGCCGTTTTCCAGGAAGCCGGCGGGCACGGTCCACAGGCCGTAGCGCGGTTCGATCGCGCGCCGGCACAGCAGAATGCGGTTGTCCCATTCGCACACGCAGCCCACGATCATGCGCGGATTCTCGTAGTGGATGGTGCTGCAACTCTCGCATACCCAGCGCGGCAGATTATCGCCATCGGGGATGCGTTGCACGACGCGCGCGCCGCAGCGGCTGCAGAAGTTCATGCTGATCGAGCCTGGCTTTAGAGCTCGAAACTTACCACGAAACAACGCCGTCTACGCGACCCACGAATCGCCACAGCCTGCTACAGTTTCAATGGTTCCAATACGAATGGCGCGAGGAGAAAGGCGATGAAGGCGAGCGCAGTCGGGTTGCTGGTCGCGGTAACGCTCACCCTGGGGGCGCAGCCGATGGCGCGGGCACAGGATGCCGCGGCCGGCCAGTGGGAAGGGCCGTGGTATCGCGGCATGACCAGCGGCAAGGTGAAGATCGATCTGCGGACCAAGCCCGGGACGATTCAATTCACCAACCTGGACAACTTCGGAACCGACATCCGGCCGCTGGATGCTTCCCTGAACGATGGCGTTCTCAAACTCCGCGCGGAAGGCGACAAGGGTGGGCCGCTCACTGCCAGTCTCAAGCTCAATGAGGCGGGGACCGAAGCGAAGGGCCTCGGGAAGTTCGATGGCTTTCCGCTGCGCTTCGAGGTCAAGCGAGCGGATTAACGCGGTGAGATAAAAAAACGGGCGAGGGTAAAAACCCTCGCCCATCATGATTTGCTACCTGCGTCTGCTGCGGTTAGCGCATCAGGGCAGTGAGTACACGATCAACTGGCCGGCGTCGGTCGGCATGCTGCAGAACGGCTCGCCGAACAGCGGGCAGTAGTTGCCGGACACGTGGCTGCCCCAGCCAGTCACCACGGCTACGTATTGCTTGCCGCGTGCGCCGTAGGAGATCACACCACCGTGGTGGCCCAGGCCATTGCTGTTGGACCACAGCTTCTCACCGTTGTCGGCGGACAGCGCGTAGAACGTGCCATCAGCACCGGGGACGAACACCAGACCGCCCTTGGTGGTCAGCAAGCTGGCGAGCGGAGGATACTTGAACTCCACTTCCCACTTTTCCTTGCCGGTCACCGGATCACGCGCCTGCACCGTACCGAAGGCTTGACGGCCTTCCGGATGCACCGCGGTCCAGCTCGCGCCGAAGTAGGCCTGCCCGGAGTAATCGGCCGGACGGTCGACCTTCTGCACATCGAGGTCGAAGCACCACTCCTGCGTGATCTTGTAGTACAGGCCGGTTCCCGGGTTGTATGCACCCGTGTTCCAGGAGATGGCACCGTCGATAGCCGGGCACACGCTCTTGTTCATGCCGAGCTCGGTTTCGCGACGGCCGATCAATTCACCGGTCTTGGCGTTGACGCCCTTGATGAAGTTGTACGTCTTGCCAATGATCAGCGCGTTCTCGACCTTGAGGGCCTGGTCGGTCGCGGTGCTCAGATCGCGGTTGTACACGAAGAACACACCACCCTTGTTGGGATGGAGCATGTACTTCTTGCCGCCACGATCGATCTGCACGAACTCACCGGGCGCCGCGTCGAAGTCCCACTTGTCATGTGGCATTTCCTGGAAGTACGCCTTGAGCTTGCCGCTGTCGGCATCGACCACCACCACGGAGGAGCTGTACAGGTTGAGGCCTGGACGCGGGCCTTCAGTCATCCAGTTGTCGCCGGACCAGTCGAAGTCAGGCGCCGGATTGGCGGTTGCCCACCAGATCGAATTGGTATCCGCATCGTAGGTACCGGTCATCCAACCGCCGCTGCCGCCGACCTTCCAGGAGTCGTTGCCCCAGGAGTTCTTGGAGCGATCGTCGCCGGCGATGGTGTCATACTGCCACTCGACTTCGCCAGTCTGCGCATTCACGCCGAACAGCGGGCCGCAGCAGCCGGACAACTCGCCGCCCCAGGAGCCGATCACCACCTTGTCCTTCACGATCAGCGGTGCGCCGGTGAAGCCCTTGGCGCCCTTCTCGACCGTCACGATCATGTTGTCGAACACGACCTTGCCGGTCTTCTGATCCAGCGCGATCAAGCGACCGTCGACCGTGCCCATGTACACTTTGCCATAGCCCAGCGCTACGCCGCGGTTGTACGGGTTGAAGAATGTGGAGTTGGCGCGCTCTTCATCGATCTTGGCCTTGTAGCCCCACATGAACGCTCCAGTGGCGGCGTCCAATGCCCAGACCTGACCGGTGGTGCTGGTGTAGTACAGAACGCCGTCAGCAACCAGCGGGAACGACTGAATGCCGCGCTTGCCGGTCGATGGCGTGTGAATCCATGCCACCTTCAGATTCTTGACATTGCTCTTGTTGATTTGATCGAGGGGACTGTAATGCCAGCCCTTGTAGGAGCCGTGATACATGAGCCAGTTGTTGGCGTCTTTGTCGGCGTTCAGCAGACGATCCCAAGTGATGTCTGCGGCACCGACCTGCGAGGCGAATCCGAGGACAGCGGCCGCGGACAGCGTCTTCGCAACGCCAGCAAGTTGAATGTTCCATCGCTTCATAAGTCTCTCCCAACATGGATTTATTGGTTGAACCTAGCCTCGATCCTCACGGACCGAGTTCGTTTTCAACTCGAGATTTCGCCGGCAGCGAGTTTTTTGTTGCTATTTGAACTATCAAAAAAAATCGCCGTGGAAAATCCGCTCAGACTCTAGCCCCTGTCGTCCTTGTTTGCAAGTGGACAAACTTGCCGAAGCCCCCGATTTTGCGAGAAGTTACGTTATTGCGCGCGGCGCGAACGCGCGGTGTTCCGTTGTGCAGAGCAGCATCTGATCAGCACCAACTTGAAGCGCAACGATGCCACCTCACGTATTTGTAACTCCGCAGATTTCAATCGATGAAGATGAAATGGAGGAAGCGTTTGTGCGCTCGCCCGGTCCGGGTGGACAGAACGTGAACAAGGTCGCCACGGCGGTGCAGCTGCGTTTCCCGCTCGCGCAGACAGCGTCGCTGCCCGAGGACGTACGCAGCCGGCTGCGCATTCTCGCGGGCCGGCGTGTGGCATCCGATGGCTGGCTGACGATCTCCGCGAACCGCTATCGCAGCCAGGCGCGCAATCGCGAAGACGCCCGCGCCCGGCTGCTGGAATTGATTCGCGCTGCTGCTGAGCCGCCCAAGCCGCGCCGAAAGACACGCCCTACAGCCGCCTCGAAGGAGCGCAGGTTGCAGGAAAAGCGCGGACGCTCGCAGTTGAAGCAGGCGCGCTCGAGACGCTCCGAAGACTGAAACCGCACAGGAATTGTGCGAGCAGGTGCAGCATGGCGGGTGCAATACCATCGTGCGCGCTTGGCGAGGCGCGTCACGCCGATGGTGTGCTCGTTCATCGCTTCTCGGGGAAAATGCGCGCCAGCAGCGCGATAAGCTGGTTGCGCTCGCTGCGCGAGAGCCTGTGCGCGAGCCGCTGCTCGTGACGTGCTACCCGCTGCTTGAGCGTCTTCAACAGCGCGGTGCCTGGCTCAGTCAGCCACAAGCCGTTGACACGCCGATCATGCTCCGACGCGCGGCGCATCACCAGCCCGCGTGCTTCGAGCTTGTCCAGAGCCGGCACCAGGGTGGAGCGATCCAGGTGCGCTGCTTTGGCGAGCTGCGATTGCTTCAAACCGGGATTGGCCTCGATCACCACCAGCATGCCGAACAGTCCGGGGCTCACCTCCAGCTCGCCCAGCGCATCGGCGAAATCAGAGAACACCGCCCGTTGCGCGAGCCGCAGCTGGTATCCCAGCAGGGATGGCAGCAAGCCCAGATCGATGCCATGACCAGGGGAGCCATTCACCGGTGCATCGGCTGCGGAGCGGGTACCCCGGCGGCGGGAGTCAGCGGCCACTTTGTTTGACATCCAACAATTGGCAGACCATACTTTCGACCTTAACAGCAGGTTGGGTGTCGCGCAAGTCCGTCGAGCGTCGAATCAGGAGCTCTTTCCCCGCATGAGCCGGACCATCACCGTCGAGGGCGATCCGCAAGCGGTTCCGGCCGAGGATGGGCAGACCATCCTCGATGCATTGCTCGAGCACGGCGTGGGCTTTGCCTACAGCTGCCAGGCCGGCAATTGCGGCACCTGCAAATGCGAATACGTCGGCGGCGAAATCGCCGAGCTGGAATATTCCGAACATGCGCTGTCCGCTGCGGAGCGCAGCCGCGGCACCATTCTCGCATGCCGAACGCAGGCGTGGGGCGATGTCAGTATCCGCCGCCTGTCGTCCGAAGAATTCGTGATGCACCCTTCGCGCATCATGCAATGCCGCGTGGAAGCGCTGGAGCACTTGACGCACGACGTGTTGCGTCTGTCGCTCAGCGTTCAGAGCGGCGGACCCTATACATTTTCCGCAGGTCAGTTCGCCAAGCTGCAATTTCCCTTCGCGCCGAATGTCCCGCGCGACTATTCCATGGCCAATCGCGCCGATGAGCCGGGCCTCGAATTCCATATCCGCTGCATCACCGGTGGTGTGAGCGGCCGCATTCCCACGCAGGTGAAAACGGGCGATTCGATCCGCGTGAGCGGTCCGTTCGGCACGTCGTATCTGCGTGAGCAGCATCCCGGGCCGATCCTCGCCATCGCCGGCGGTACCGGGCTCGCGCCGATGCGTTCGATCGTGTCCACCGCGCTCACGCAGGATGCAAAGCGGCCGGTGCATCTGTATTTCGGCGTGCGCGGCGAACGCGACATTTACGGCGCAGCCGAGCTCGAACAATGGCAGGTGCGCTATCCGAACTTCAAGGTTCATATCGTGCTGTCCGAAGAGCGCAGCTCGGCAAGGCGCTTCGGGATGGTGACCGACGCGGTGCAGGCGGACTTCGATACGCTCGCCGGCTTTCACGCGTATCTCGCCGGCCCGCCGGTGATGGTGGACGCCGCCACGCCGTTGCTGCTCCAGGGCGGCGTCGGCGCCCGTGACATCCACGCGGACGCGTTCTACAGCGCGGTTGATGCGCCAGCCGCGAGGGTGTCCGCATGAGCGCGGGATTCGATCTGCACAGCAAGGTGGCGCTGGTTACTGGCGGTGCCCGCGGCATTGGACTGGCGATCGTCGAGGAGCTGCTCGCACGCGGTGCACAAGTGGTCAGTGCCGATTCCGGTGTATCGATCGATGGCGAAGCCCCCGACGCATCGGGTGCGCAACGTGCGGTGGCTCGGCTCGGCAAGCGCACGGCGG
>JBGQKF010000280.1:0-6194 GCA_041499435.1 Gammaproteobacteria bacterium | reverse complement strand
CGCTGCCGGTTTCTTCGGCTATGTCCCGAAGGTGCTCTGGTTCGTGCCCGCGGTCGAGACTGCGATAGCGGCCTCCATCGTGCTGGCTGCGATTGCGGCTCTGCGCGCAGTCGGACGTGTACCGATGTTTGCTTTGACGTGCGCCATCGGCCTGGTGCACGGGCTGGGATTCTCGTTCACGCTGCGTGAAATGCTCCAGCTCGATGGTCCGCATCTGGTGCTCAGCCTGGCCGCGTTCAACGTCGGTGTGGAAATCGGGCAGATCGTCTTCGCCAGTCTCGTGTGGCTCGCCATGGCGTGGCTCACATCGCATGCGATCCGCTGGCATCCGCGTGTGCGGGCGCTGGTCGCGCTCTCCTGCATTGCGGTTGCATCGCTGTGGATCGTCGAGCGAGCGAAACCGATCGTGGCATTGGTGTCATGAGCTGTATCATGCGAGAAATTTATCGCTCACCCGCTGGAGACCCGAATGGATACGATCAGACTTGGCGAGAATGATTGCGCCCGGCGCGATTTCCTGGTTGCTTTCGCCGCGCTTACGGGAAGCGCATTGTTCGCGCTGCCGATGCGCTCGCGTGCAGAACCGGCATCGGCCGGTCCACCCGATCCGCGTCTGATCGAAGACCTGGTCGCAGCCAATCGCATTCTCGCGGCCGAATCCGTGGTCGACGGCTATGGGCACGTCAGCGTCCGGCACGACAAGGATCCTAACCGCTATCTGATCGCTCGCTCCGTGGCTCCCGAGCTGGTCACGGCCGCTGACATTCTCGAGCTCGACCTCGACAGCAACGCGGTGGATCTGCGCGGCCGCAAGATGTATCTGGAACGCTTCATTCATGGCGAGATCTACAAGGCGCGCCCGGACGTGAAATCCGTGGTGCATCACCACTCGGCCGCGGTGATTCCGTTCGGCGTCAGTGGCGTGGCCTTGCGTCCGGTCTACCACATGGCGGCGTTCGTCGGGCTGGGTGTGCCAGTGTTCGAGATTCGCGATGCCGCAGGTACCACCGATCTGCTGGTGAAAACGCCGGAGCTCGGCAAGGCGCTGGCACGTACACTCGGCGACAAGCCTGCGGCGCTGATGCGCGGGCACGGCGCGGTTGTCGTCGGCGAGTCGCTGCCCATGGCAGTGGGCCGCAGCATCTATCTGCAGATGGACGCACGGCTGCAGGCGCAGGCGATGGCGCTGAGCGGTGAGGTGAAGTATCTCGACGCGGGCGAAGTGGAGCAGTTGCGCGGACTGGACAGTTACGATCGCGCATGGGAGCTGTGGAAACGGAAGGTCGCGCCGACGATCAAGTGACCGCCGATCGTCCTTTGCTCACCAGAACAAGTCACGACTTGATCTAGATCAAAGCATCGGTTCGTGTCCGGGCGTACGTTTTCTCCTTGAGTCAAAGGGAAGTTAAAGGGGGGAGAACATGGATGCTCGAACAGTGGGTGTCGGGCTTCTGACCGCCTTCAGCGCGGTCGCCACTGCACAAGCGCAAGATAACGATGTTGCGGCGGGTGAGAAACTGTTCGTCTCCCAATGCAAGATCTGCCACGGAAGCGCGGCGGCGCCGGAGGCGAGCCAGCGCGTACCCTTGCCGCACGTCTGGCCCGTGCAGCTTGCGATGCAGGCAAATGGTGGCGCTACTACGGACTTCTCACCACAGATGCTGCCGGGCCCCAAGCCAAAGAGCAACGCTGGCGAGCATGTCGCGTTTGCGCCTCCGTTCGGACCGAATTTGCGTGGTGTCTATGGGCGGCCGGCGGGCAGCGTAGCCGGATTCGACTATTCCCCGGCCTTCCTGAAAGCCCTGCGGGGGATGGAATGGAATGACGCGACGCTCAATGTCTGGCTCCTGGGCACACAAGCGTGGGTGCCTGGCGTGTTTATGTTCTACAGGCAGCCCGATGAGGACATTCGCCGCAAGATCATCGCGTATCTGAAGGCGAACTCCTGATGCTCCATCGGTTCGCGGGATAGGCTGAGTCGGTGCCGCGCTAGCGCACCGGCGGAATATCCTCGTAGCGGAAGAACACGGTTGTTCCGCACGACTTCGCCAACTCCACCATCTCGTCGGCGCCTTTTGACGGCCCGCCGATACGTAGGCACGCATCGCATCTCTGAACCAGCCTGCGCGAGATGGGATGGAAGATCTCGTCGAAGATCGGATCGCCGATCACCTTCGACCCGGCATGCTCGATCAGCGGCAACGCGAACCATTCGCCGAGCACAGGCAGGTGGCCAGCGCGAAACAGCCGCAGGGCCATGTCGTTCATGGCCGTCACATTGCGTGCGATGAGCACGGGGTCGTCGTTGGTACCGGAGCGGTAGGGGCCGGCCACGAGAATCATCAAAGCGTGCGGGGCGGTATTCAAAGTATTCCTCCGGTGGGACGCGTACATTTGCGTGATCGACCGTGTCCAAAATCTCCGGCTGGACATGGTAAGAAAGTTAGCGCGCCGGCAAACAGCCGGGCAGCGCCTCGTAGCCGTCCTTCAACAGCTCCACCATGTCGGCAGGCCGCCCCTGCTGGCGTGTGAGCGATTCGATGTAGCCGCGCAGTTGCTCCAACTCCTGGCTGCGCATCCAATGTTCGGGCGCCGTGCCCAGCGCCTGGATCGCGGTTACCGGCGGCATCGGCGTTTTCGTCCGTTGTTCAACGGGCGTGCGCCATGCCGCCAGCCGTACCAGCATGCGCGGCGCGCAGTGGCGCAGATTGGCTGCGACTTGCTGTTCATCGCCCGCGAGAAAGTTCGGCGGGAAAGTCTCGCGCGTCAGGTGGCACACGCTGCAGTAGCGAAAGAAAGGCTGCAGCTCGTGCTGTGCGATCGCGCTCGGATTCACGACGGCCTGGTCGACTTGTGCCGGCGGCATAGGGTCGTCATCGGCGCAGCACCAGGCTCGATCCGGCATACCGAGCTCCGAGGACAACGCACGCATGAGACGCGACCGCGCCAGCGGCGCATCGTCGAACACCGATGGCTGCTTCTCGAGCAGGCGATCGACCGCTCGACGTGCGAGAGCGAAGTCGTCGGTTACGCTGATCTCGATGGTTGCCGCGAGCGGCTCGGCTTCTTTCGCGGCGGTTACCGGCCAGCGCACTTCGAAAGCGGCGAGGGACCGGCCGTCGGGTAGTCTTGCCGCAAGCGTCTGTCCTTTCGCAGTCGCGTGCAACGTGTACTCCGAGCCGACTCGTTGTACTGGCGTATGCTCGAACGGAATATCGCGCAGCTGGCCGGCGGGGCCGAGGTCGAGCCACTCGATGCGCCCGCCGCCTTCGCCATCGAATCGGCCCGCGAGATGCACGCCAGTGTCGTGGCTGCGGATGCACTTTAGCTTGAGCTCGCTGGTCGCAGGTGGATCACGCGTGACAGTGCACGCGCCGCGATAGACGGTTGCAGGCGCGCTGACCTTCGCACCCTGCTCCAGCAGATAGACGTTCAATGCACGAAAATCGTCCGCCGCGAAAAACTTCGACCATCCGGCGATGAGCCGAGGCGCGTCCATGGCGCCGGCGAAGTACCAGATCTCGCGCGCGGGCCTGGGGTTGAGCGGGTCGAGCTGCGCGGGTACGTGCGCGGCCGCGGTCCAGTCGAACGAGGATTCTTCTGAGCCGCCGCCGTAGGTCGCGCTCGCTCCGCCGAACGGATTGCGATCCGGAAGATCCGACTGGCCAACGCTCATGCCTGCCGGCCATCTTTCGCGCCATACCCTGGTGAGAGTCGCCACAAAGTCGCGCAGGTAATCCGCCGCGCCGGAGTCGAAGTCACGCTCGCCGGTCAGCCCGTATTGCAGCAGCGCGATGAACGCCCGGGCACGGCAGCGCTGCGCGCGCGCGCGATCGGCCATGTCCGCGCAACCATGCTGCCAGGCGCGTTGCAGCGGAAGCAGCGCATTGGCGCGCACCGCAGACTTGTTGATGTCGTCGGGGAAGTCGAGGTTCGATTGGCGCGGAAGTTGGAGAGCGCTCAATCGCGAGCCCAGGAGTGCGGCGACGCGGCCGTTGGCCGTGGTCTCGCTCCACACGGCTACGGAGAAGATCGGCGCCTGGTTCTGATGGCATGAGGTGCAGATCGCGCGATTGGCATAGAACACTTTCGGCTGCGCGCCGGCGCGGTAATCCTTCACCAGCTGGAACTCGAAGCGGCCGGCGGCTTCGTTGTAGCTGATGACCTCCAGCGTCGCGGTCTTCTCGACATAGCCGATATAGAGACGGTCTTTGAGCAGAAGCCCCGCATCGCGCTCGCTGGTGATCGGCTCGCCGGTGACCGCGACCACCGTTCGCGGATACAGGAAAAAATCCGGTGCGGCTGCGGCGCGCTGGAGTGAGCGGCCCATCGGAATCAGCGTTGTGCGGGTGCCGCCGGCATATTCCTGCTGCGTAAGCTGTGCGCCTATCTGATCGATGAGGGTCCGGAAAGGGAAGGGGATCCGATAGCCTGCGCCGCCTGCGGTACGATCGGTCATGAGCTGGTCGAAGACCGAGCGGCCGGCCGGCGGCAAATCCGGCCCCGGCACGGTCGGGTCCACGGCCCACGCGGCATAGTCGGGAGTTGCTTCGGTAAGCGTGGGGTCATCCGCACCGGCAGCGCCAGCGCAGGCGAGTCCACTCAAACAAGCCGCGAGGACGGCGAGATCGCGAAGCGGCCGGTTCGCGAGGTGGAAGGTGACCGCTTTCGCAGCACCGAGGATACGCAACAACCGAATCGTTTGTAGTGCCACGGTGCGGACCTGGCCGAAGTCACTTCGCATCCGGCATGCCGGACAACTCGAAGGCGGCTATCAGCAGCCCGAGCACCAGTGCGAGCGCGGAAACGAGAAACCAGACGACGGTCCTTCGATACTCGACGGGATCGTCGTCCTCGAGCCGCAGCGAACGAAACAGCGCGATGAGCTGCAACGCGATGGCGGTCAACAGCGCCACTGCGGAAAAGATCGAGCGCAGACGCCAGGGCCCCGGGGCCTCGAATCCCCAGAAGCGAACGAAGGCGAGCGAAAAACCGAGGAGTACCGTGATCGCGGTGATGATGCCCTGGCGGTAGCCTTGCGGCAGGGGCGCCCGCGGCTCAGGTGACGATGCCGCGGGCTGTTTCGCTTGCTCATCCTCGGCGTTGCTTGCCTGCATTCAATCGTCCTTCCACGACGTCAACGGATCGGTTTCGCAGCCGGCTGCGGTCGCTTCCTCGAGCGCAGAGCTTACTACGCACAGCGTTCGAACGCGATCCACCATCGCCTTACGCCGTCACAGGGGCGGAAAGCGTCGCCGCTATGGTAGAGTCTACGCGGACCTGCGTGACGAAAGGCGCGTCTCCCGCGCCGACAACACTCACTCGGAAGGATGAATGCCCAGTCCAGCAGCGCTGTTCGCCTCACTGGTGTTCGGGATGATCGGCCTCACCGCATTTCTCTACGGGAAGAAGCATGCGCTCATCGTGCCGATGGTGCTGGGCATCGGGCTCATGCTGTTCCCTTATTTCGTCTCCGACATCTGGTTGATGTGCGGCATCGGTGCCGCGCTCACCGCCGCGATCTGGTATTTCCGCGAGTGAGCTTCGTGTACGAGGCTTGCGCGGGAAGCATTGCGTTCCCGGATGCCCGATGGCGACGCCGTAGCGTCGTTCAGCGCAATGTCCCGTCGCGCCAAGGGTTGGCTGCTATTCGCTCAATGCCGTGGGGTTGTAAAATGCGTGTATATACACTATTATCCCACCATGATCTCTACTGCCCACACCGAACCACCCTCCGCCAGCGCCTGCACCTGCTTCAAGCTGCGCCGTCTCACCCGCCGCGTCACCGCAGTCTATGACCGCGCGCTGGCGCCGGCGGGCATGCGCGTCACGCAGTATTCGATATTGAGCCAGCTGCGTCGGCTGCGCGGCGCGTCGATGTCCGGGCTGGCCGACGCGCTGGACATGGATCGCACGACGCTCACCCGCAATCTCAAGCCACTGCTGGATGCGGGCTGGGTCGAAGTGGCGACGAGCGCGCAGGACGCGCGCATGCGCGCGGTGCACCTCACGTCGTCGGGCGAAGCGCAGTTCCAGATGGCACGTGCGTACTGGCGGCGCGCGCAAGCCGAAGTCAATTCGACGGTCGGACAGCGCGAGGTGGCTGCGCTGCATGAGCTGCTCGACCGCTACCTTCCTTTGTTTCGCCAGGCCGACGGAGAAACTGAATGAACGATACATCCAGCGCCGCGGTG
>JBGQKF010000279.1:0-6208 GCA_041499435.1 Gammaproteobacteria bacterium | reverse complement strand
GGGCGCCTCGCCGGCACCGGTGAGCGCTACACTGTGGCAGCGGACATGGTGTTCAAGGCGATCGGACAGGTGCTGGTGAAGGATCCGTTCGACGACAACGGCCGGCTCCTGCTCGACATGCGCGAGGGCCGCATCGCCGTGGACGAAGAGCGCCGCACATCGGTTCCGGGCGTATGGGCCGGCGGCGATTGCGTGGCGGGCGGCCAGGATCTGACCGTCACCGCCGTGGAAGATGGAAAGCTCGCCGCGCTCTCCATCGACAAGTCCTTCAAGTCAGCGGCGAAGCAGTGAGGCTGTCATGGCAGATCTGAGCTCGACTTTCTTAGGCATCCGCTCTCCCAATCCGTTCTGGCTCGCATCCGCACCGCCGACCGACAAAGCGTACAACGTCAATCGCGCGTTCGAAGTGGGCTGGGGTGGTGTCGTGTGGAAGACGCTCGGCGAGGATCCGCCGATCGTCAACGTGAGCGGCCCGCGCTACGGGGTGCTGCACAACACGGCTCGCCAGCTGATCGGTTTCAACAACATCGAGCTCATCACGGATCGCCCGTTGGGAGTGAACCTCGAAGAGATTCGGCAGGTCAAGCGCGACTGGCCGGATCGCGCGGTCGTCGTCTCCCTGATGGTCCCTTGCGAAGAGCGCGCGTGGAAGTCGATCCTGCCGATGGTGGAAGACACCGGTGCCGACGGCATCGAGCTCAACTTCGGTTGCCCACACGGCATGTCGGAGCGCGGCATGGGCTCGGCGGTGGGGCAGGTGCCCGAGTACGTCGAGATGGTTGCGCGCTGGTGCAAGGAGTTCTCCAAGCTGCCGGTGATCGTGAAGCTCACGCCGAACGTGACAAATATTCTCGGTCCGGCGCGGGCGGCGAAGCAGGGCGGCGCCGATGCGGTGTCGCTGATCAACACGATCAGCGCGATCATGCACGTCGATCTGGACCTGATGACGCCGAGCCCGCACGTCGACGGTCACGGCGCGCACGGCGGATACTGTGGTCCGGCGGTGAAGCCGGTCGCGCTGCGCATGGTGGGGGAGATCGCGCGCGACCCCGATTGCGCGGGTCTGCCGATCTCCGCGATCGGCGGGATCACCACGTGGCGTGACGCAGCTGAGTTCATGGCGCTCGGCGCGACCAACGTGCAGGTGTGCACCGCCGCGATGACGTTCGGCTTCAAAATCGTCGAGGACATGATCGACGGGTTAAGCAACTGGATGGACGAAAAAGGCTATACGCACGCTGCGCAGTTCATCGGCAAGGCGGTGCCTAAGTTCGTCAACTGGGAGTATCTGAACCTCAAGTACGCGGTGAAGGCGCGCATCGACCAGAGTCTGTGCATTCAATGCGGCCGTTGCTACATCGCGTGCGAAGATACTTCGCATCAGGCGATCTTCAAGGAGAAGAACGGACAGCGCCACTTCGAAGTCAACGATAAGGAATGCGTCGGCTGCAATCTGTGTGTCGCGGTCTGTCCGGTGGAAAACTGCATCACGCTGGAGGAACTGCCTGACGGCAGCATCGATCCGCGCACCGGCGAGCGGGTGGGCGGCTACGCGAACTGGACCACCCATCCGAACAATCCCGCGGCAAAACCGCAGGAAGAGTCTGCAACCTCACGGTAACGAGGACGATATGGCACTCATCATTCGAGGTGGTACGGTAGTGAACGCGGACCGGTCGTTCCGGGCCGATGTGCTGAGCGACAGGGGGAAGATCGTCGCAGTCGGAGAGAACCTCGGCGTGCCGGCCGGCGCGCAGGTCGTCGACGCTGGTGGGCAGTACGTGATGCCGGGCGGCATCGATCCGCACACGCACATGGAGCTGCCGTTCATGGGTACGGTGGCGAGCGAAGATTTCTACAGCGGCACCTCCGCAGCGCTCGCGGGCGGGACGACAATGATCATCGACTTCGTCATTCCGGCGCCGAAGGAGCCGCTGCTGGCTGCGTATCAGAAGTGGCGCGGCTGGGCGGAGAAAGCCGCCGCCGACTACAGCTTCCACGTCGCCGTGACCTGGTGGGACAAGAGCGTGCACGACGACATGGGCACGCTGGTGCAGAAGCACGGCGTCAACAGCTTCAAGCACTTCATGGCGTACAAGAACGCGATCATGTGCGACGACGAGGTGTTGGTCAACAGCTTTAGCCGTGCGCTCGAGCTCGGCGCGTTGCCGACCGTGCACGCGGAGAACGGCGAGCTGGTTTTTCAGCTGCAGCAGAAGCTCCTCGCGCTGGGAATCACCGGGCCGGAAGGCCATGTGCTGTCGCGTCCGCCCGAGGTCGAGGGCGAAGCGGCGAATCGCGCCATTACCATCGCCGGTGTGCTCGGCGTGCCGGTCTATATCGTGCACGTCTCCTGCCGCCAGTCGCTCGAAGCAATCACGCGTGCGCGATTGCAGGGCCAGCGCGTGTATGGAGAATGTCTTGCCGGCCATCTGGTGATCGACGACAGCGTGTATTGGAAAGAGGATTGGGAGTATGCGGCCGCCCACGTCATGAGCCCGCCATTTCGTCCCAAGGAGCATCAGGATGCGTTGTGGCGCGGTCTGCAGGCAGGCACGCTGCAGACGACGGCGACCGATCACTGCTGCTTCTGCGTCGATCAGAAGATGATGGGGCGCAAAGACTTCAGCAAGATCCCGAACGGCACGGGCGGTGTCGAGGATCGCATGGCGGTGCTGTGGCATCTGGGCGTGGGCAGCGGGCGGCTGACGCCGAACGAGTTCGTGCGCGTGACGTCGACCAGCGCGGCGCAGATCTTCAACATCTATCCGCGTAAAGGATCGGTGAGCGTCGGCGCCGATGCCGACATCGTGGTGTGGGACCCGGATGGAACACGGACCATCTCGGCGAAGACGCATCATCAGAATGTGGACTTCAACATCTTCGAGGGCATGGTGGTGAAGGGCGTGCCGAGCCATACCATCAGCCAAGGCCGCGTGGCATGGGCGAACGGCAAGCTCGATACCGTGCGCGGCAGCGGCCGGTATGTGGATCGTCCACCGTTCGCGCCGCCGTATGAGGCGGTGATGAAGCTCAACGCGGCGCGGGTGCCGCAGGCTGTGGCTCGGGCGGAGGGGTAGCCCGCATTTCTGCAACTTCCGCGAGGCTGTAGCGAGGCTCGAACGCAGTTGCCTCATTTGCTGCATCGGCTCGTCGATGCGCTATAAAGTATAGGCCTGACCCCAGGCGTAAGGGGTCAGGCCTATACTTTATACCTACCTAGGCTTCCCGGCGATCACCGGCTCCGGATCGTTTCACGTACCCGGCTTGCGCACTGAGCTGGCAATGGCTTCGGTGTAGGTAATCTGCACGCTGTCGCCGACTTTGACCTTCTTCAGTTTTCCGGATTCTGCAACGTCCTCAGCTTTGTCTCGCGGCCGCTTGCCCGCTTCGGACCGAGCCGGAGTTCAGAGGAAGACCGCCGGCGAGACATTGAAGCGTGCTGCCAGCGCCTTCACTTGACGCGTGTTCAATTTGCGTTTGCCGCTCAAGATGGCGGACACGAGGCTTTGCCCGCCCAGTTCCTCGGCTAGATCAGTTTGCTTCAGATAATGTTCTTCCCTGAGATATTCCAGCATTTCGGCCGGCGTCGCGTCAGGCAGGTTGTGATGCTCCCCTTCATAGGCCTCGATCTGCTTGGCGAGGAGATCAAGCAGCGGCATGAGCGGATGCGACTCGTCACTACCGATGCGCTCGAGGAGTTCATCCATGACGCGTACACGTTGCTCGTAGTCCTTGTTGCCGGTGATGGGGTCGAGTGGGACGAGCTTGGTGTGCTCTTTCCAGGCCGACTGCGCCGACTTGAGGTCGAGATGACGTTCGATGATTGCGCTCATTTTCGGTTAGCTCGCTTGCGGTCCTTGTTCCACTGGTTGTACTCAGCGTGTGTCGTGAAGCCCTTACTATAATAGGCAGTATCCAGCAACCGAGACACCGAGGCCACCATGAAGATCACCGATGTAACGCTCACCCTGTTCGCTTGGGACAATATTCCACCCACCACATACGGAGCCCACTCGGGGCAGTTTGCCGGCAGCAGCGCGCTTGGCCTGTTGCGATTGGTGACCGATCAAGGGATCGAGGGACACGCCTTCCTCGGCTCCGCGATGAATCCTGCGACCAGCGACGCTCAGGCGCTCATGACTCACTTGAAGCCGGTGCTCATGGGTAAGAATGCACTCGATCGGGAGCGCGTGAATCAAGAGATCTGGAAACGGCAACGCTCGGCCGGGGTGCGTCCCATCGGTGCCGTCGATGTGGCGCTATGGGATATCGCCGGCAAAGCCTACGGGCAGCCCATCCATCGCCTGCTCGGAACCTACCGTGACCGGATCGGCGCCTATGCGTCTTCGGCGATCTTGAGCTCGCCGGAGGCCTACGCCGAGGAAGCGCTCTCGTTCAAGGCTAATGGCTGGGCGGCTTATAAGATCCACCCGCCCACCCGGTGGCGCGAAGATATCAAGGTGTGCGAGGCGGTGCGCCGTGCCGTTGGTGATGACTATACGATCATGCTCGATTCGACCTGGAGTTACGATTTTCCCGCCGCCGTGCGCGTGGGTCGGGCGATCGAAGAAATGGGCTTTCACTGGTATGAAGATCCGCTTGCCGATCAGGACCTCTACAACTACGTCAAGCTCAAGCAGAAGCTGCATATTCCGGTGATGGCGACGGAATACCCGATCACTGGATACGATAGTTACGCGCCGTGGATCATGCTGCAGGCAACCGACTATCTGCGTGGCGACGTCGCGGTGAAAGGAGGCATCACCACGCTGGTAAAAACCGCCCATCTTGCCGAAGCCTTCCGCATGAATTATGAAATCCACCACGGTGGCAATTCGCTCAACAACGTGGCCAACCTGCACGTGATCATGGCGATTCGAAATACGGAAATGTTCGAAGTGCTGCTCCCAGACGGCGCCCAAAAATACGGCCTGGTCGAGGATATCAGCGTTGGTCGCGACGGCATGGTGCACGCTCCCAGCGCACCAGGCCTTGGCTATGAGATCGACTTCGCCTTGATCGAGCGCAAGAAGATCTCGCTCTTGAGATGAGCCCTGGCTGCTGTTTCGCCGGTTTCACCCTCTCCCCTTTGTGGGAGAGGGAGGGGAGAAGAGCATGGCGACGCCCCATCAATCTCAGGATGCGGGTTCTGCTGCAGCATCGGTTCGATCGCGCACCCACTTTGCGAGCCAAGCTTCATTTTCCGTTGAGATAGCGTGCTCGCAGTCGTCTACGAACCTGGCGACGCGCGCGGGATCCATGCGATTGGCGTCGGCGAGCCATTTCTCGCGCAGGGCGGCGAGACGATCAGCGGTACCCAGGTAGATAATCGCCTCGTGGTCGTAGCGCGCGGCCGCCAGATGCGCTGTGACCGCGGCGCTGGCAGTGGTGACAACCGCAACCCAGGAAGCGAGCACGGACAACTGCGGAAGCCCAGCCGCCGCTGCTGCGCTGACCAGTGCGCCCATGACGACCGCAAGGAGACCAAGCCGGAACTCCCAGTCGTGAAGTCTCTTCGCCGCGAGGGCCTTCTCACGGCCTCTCGGGCGGTAATATCGGTCGATCTGATCGTTCACTCTGTTCTTGACTTAGCCGTCTACAGTCAGCACCAGGCTGCGCTCTCTTTTTGGCGGCTCAATAGCGGCTGCGTAGATGTTCAGGTCCTGCACTTTCTCTTTTATGCTCTGACAGCGTTCGATGAGCTCAGCCGAAGAGGACGCCGGCGTGAAAGGCGGCGCGCCCACGAGGTACCTGTAGATCAGTTCCTTCAACGCCTCTGAAGCCGAGCGGGCGCGAACCCATTCTCGTACTCGGTCTTTCGACACTTTGATCCGAGCTACGTACGGTACGACCGCGAGGCTCGCTGCACCCGTGAGTGCAATCAGAGAGCGAAGCCACGACCAACCTCCATCCAAGCCAGCCAAGGTACCGGCGAGTGTTTCGAGGAAGGCTCCGAGGACGCCTGCCACGGCCGCGCGATTGCGCCACGTGGAGAGCTCGGCCTTGAGATGGTTTGCCGTCTCGGACCAGACCGCCTGATCTCGCCAGGCGGACGCTACGATTTGCTGGCTGTCCGGGATTTGCTGGCTGTCCACGGCCGACGGTGTCTCGTTCATTGCTGACCTCGCAAGTGGGCGCGCCAACGTTCGAAGTCGGCGGCGGCCAGATTGAGCGACTTCTGGAGGCGTTCCAGCCCCTCTTCTAT
>JBGQKF010000278.1:0-6233 GCA_041499435.1 Gammaproteobacteria bacterium | reverse complement strand
CCGGAGGCGACCAGATGCTGGATCGCGCTAACCTGCGCCTCCTCGAGCCGGCGGCCGGGATAAAGGCTCACCAGCACCGAGGCGCTTGGCCGCTGCTGCTCGCGCACGAACACGCTGGGACGCGGAATCGCCAGATGTACGCGCGCGCTTTGCACCGGCGACATGGCCTGGATGGTGCGCGACAGCTCTCCCGCCAGTGCGCGCTGGAAATTCACCTGCTCCGCAAACTGGCTCACCCCGAACTTCTGCGACTCCATCAGCTCGAACCCAACCGCCCCGCCCCGGGGCAAGCCCTGGCCGGCCAGCCGCAGCCGAGTGTCATAGACCACTGGAGCGGGCACCAGGATCGCGGTGCCGCCCTCGGCTACCTTGTATGGAACGTTCATGGTCGACACCGCAGCGATGACATCGCCGCCGTCGCGGTCGGAAAGGTTTGAGTAGAGAACGCGGTACTCGGGAGTGCGGGCCCACAGGACGGCCACCACGGCGAGCGCGATGATGGCGGCGATACCGGCCAATAGCCCGACTTTCTGAGCGTTACTGAGCTGGCCGAAGCCTCTTGCGAGGACAGTAAGATTCTGTGCGGGTGCCTGTGCCATCAATGCAGCAGGTTAACACGCATTGCCAGCGTCTTAAACCTGCATATTCATGATCTCCTGGTAGGCGCTCACCAGCCGGTTGCGCACCTGGACCATGGTCTGGAAGGAAAGACTGGCTTTTTGCAGCGACATCATCACATCGTGCAGGTTGGCACCGGGCGCGTTGAGATCGAAACTCTCAGTGGCCTTGGCCGCGTCCAGCTGGGCACCGTTGACCTGGTCGAGCGCCGCCTTGAGCGCCTGGCCGAAATCGGCATTGGCCGCCGCCGGCGCGCTCTCCTGCCCGGCCGCCCGCGCGGCGAGACTGTTGAGCTCCTTCAGCAGTTGATCGATGCCCTGCGTGGTCATGATTCTTGAGCCTCCGTTTAACCTTCCCGCTGCAATTCGTGTGCCAGCGCTTAGTGCCGAAGCTCGCCCCTATAGGTTATTGTTGGTTATAGGTTATTGTTGGTTATTGTTTTTTGCCCGCACCGGAAGCCGGGACTTGCCGCCCGCCCTCATCCAGCCGGTACTGCTGCAGCTTGTAGCGCAAGGTGCGCTCGCTCATTCCAAGCCGTTCTGCCGCCGCCTTGCGCACCCCGTTTACGGCGTCAAGGGTTTCCAGAATATGCGCGCGCTCCAGCGACTTGAGATCCGTCGGCGCCTTCACGGCGGCGGCTAGGCGCTCGCCATCGACTGCAGCGCTTATGCTGGCGGGCACATTCCGCGACAAGCACAAATGCTCTGCTTCGATCACGGCGCCTGAAGCCAGTATCATGGCGCGCTGCACTACATTTTCCAGCTCGCGGATGTTACCCCGCCAAGTATAGGCCGTCAAACCAGTTGCAGCCGCCGGCGACAGCGTGAATGCCTTGCCCGGCGTGGCCTGCGTGCCTCGGTGCAACAGCCAGTTCGCAAGCGGAATGATGTCCGCAGGACGCTCGCGCAGCGGCGGAATGTGCAGCGGGAACACATTCAGCCGGTAGTACAGATCTTCGCGGAAACGTCCGGCCTTGACCTCGGATTCCAGATCGCGGTTGGAAGTAGCCAGTACGCGTACGTCCAGCGGGATCGGTTTTTTCCCGCCGACGCGCTCGACCTCCCGCTCCTGCAACACGCGCAGCAACTTCGCCTGCAGCTGCAGCGGCATCTCTGAGACTTCATCGAGCAGCAGTGTGCCGCCCTGCGCCTGCTCGAACTTGCCGGCGTGCTGCTGAGCCGCGCCGGTGAAGGAGCCCTTTTCATATCCGAACAGCGTGGCTTCGAGCAGATTCTCCGGGATCGCCGCACAGTTGATTGCCACGAATGGATGCCTGGCACGCGGCGAGTTGCGGTGGATGAAGCGCGCGAATACCTCCTTGCCGACGCCGCTCTCACCGGTCAGCAATACCGTGGCGTCGGTGTTCGCAACGCGCGTCGCCAGCTCGAGCACGTTGCGCGTGGCCGCGTCTTGCGCGATCACCTCGCTCTCGCGATCGTACGCCGCCGGCCGCATCCAGCGTGCCACCTCCGACACCAGCTGATCGGGCTCGAATGGCTTCGCCAGATAGTTGCACGCGCCTGCGCGCATCGCCGCGACGGCACGATCGATCTCGCCATAGGCGGTCATCAGCAGCACCGGCAGCGAAGCGTACCGGCGCTTGATCTCATGCAGCAGCTGCTCGCCATCCATCGGCTGCATCTGCACGTCGGTGACGACGATATTAACGCGCGCCTGTTCGATACGCTCGAGTGCATCTTTGTCGTCTGAGGCTTCGATCACGTGGTAGCCGGACAGCTCCAGCGTATCGCGCAGCGCCTCGCGCAACGCCGCGTCATCCTCGACAATTAGAACCGGCAGCGGCTTGAGGTTCATCGAGCGGTCCCGGCGATGGCAGGCTGGCAAGGCAGATGCACGGTGAACGTCGTACCCCGACCCGGCTCGCTGCGAACCTCCACTTCGCCGCCGTGCGCGTCGACAACGCTGCGCAGGATGGCGAGTCCCAGTCCGGTGCCCTCCGGGCGCGTGGTGAAGAAAGGCTGGAACAGACGACGCTGCACCTCGGGGGACATGCCCTTTCCCTGATCGCTTACGCTGATCGCGATGCGCCCGGATTCGACGCCGGCAGCAAGCGCAATCACACCACCCACCTCGCTCGCCTGCAACGCATTTTCCAGAAGATTGAGCAGGGCCCCGCACAGCGCTTTGCGATCGCCGCGCACCCGCGCGGATGCACACTGCAGATCGACGCGCAGCTGTACGCGCCGGTCTGCCATCTGCGGCTCCATCACCTGCGTGAGCTCGGCGACCAGCTCGCGCAACGGGATCGCCTCGCGCCCGCTCGGCGCACCGCGCAGAAAGGTCAACATGTCATGGATCATACGCTCCAGATCTTTGAGACGCGCCAAGGCCTTCTCCGCGAAACGCTGCCGGTCAGTCTCCGACAAGCGTTCGCGCGTGAGATTGCCGGCATAGAGCAGCGCGGTCGCAAGCGGTGTGCGCAGCTGATGCGCAAGGCCCGCGGCCATCTCGCCCATTGCCGAGAGCTTCTGGTGCCGCTCGAGCTGCTCGCGCATGCGATAGGCTTCGCTCACCTCCGAGAGAAGCACCACGCGTCCGCCCGCGGGATCGATCTGGCTCGCGGAGATACTCACCCAGCGCGGCTCGTGCGCAGCGCCAGCGGCAGCCTCCGTGCGGGGCACACACCACTCCTGCGGTGAGGCCGTGGCGGCGAGACATTCGGCCTGCACCGCATCCCACGCACGGTTGAATATGCGGCCGCCCAGCAGTTCGATCGCAGCCGCATTAGCTTCCACCACGAGACCCTGCGCGTCGAGCACCAGCACGCCGCCGGGTAACGCGTCGAGCAACAGCGACAGACGCCGCGACAGCGCCTCCTTCTCGTCATACTGGCGGCGCAGTTCACCATTGGCTATGGCGAGCTCCGAGTTCAGTCGTGCGGCCTGCTGCTCGAGCTCACGGTAGACGTCCGCGAGCTCGGCCGAGGCGCGATTGAACAGAGAAAAGGCTTGTTCCAGCTCCTGCGGGCTGGGCGGCTTGGGGGGATTGGACACCAGCGGCTGTTGCCGATTGAGAGAAGACGCAGCAGCATACCAACCTCGCGCCTGCAGCAAAAGTCCCGGCTCGACGATGCGCGGTTTGACAGGTGTCGGTGCCGGTGCTACAAGATCGAGCTTCGCATTGCGGTCACATACGCGGCCTGGATGCGACTGGCAGGACCAGCCAGGCGGACTGGGCGAGCGCGCTACTATACCGAAGGAATCCTTGCATGGCTAAGAAGTTAGCAATTGTTGCGGGCTCTTTGCTGCTTACGGCATGCTCGCATATGAGCCTGCGCTCGCCATCCGCCACAGCAACACTCGCGCCCACCAAAGGCAACCAGGCGGCGGGCACGGTGAACTTCTTACAGCGCGGCAGCGTAGTCGATGTGGAGGCTCGCATCACCGGCTTATCACCAGGCCTGCACGGTTTCCACGTTCATGAAAAGGGCGACTGCCGCGCCGCAGACGGCTCGAGCGCTGGCGGTCACTTCAATCCTACGGGCGCCGCGCACGGGGGCCCGGACGGCGCTGCACGCCACGCCGGGGATCTCGGCAACCTGACCGCCGACGCCAATGGTGTTGCCGTCTACAAAGCTCAGGTGACCGGCATCAGCCTGGAGACGGGAAGCGACAGCATCATCGGCCGCGCCGTGATCGTGCATGCCGACCCTGACGATCTGCACTCACAGCCTGCCGGCAAGGCCGGCGCGCGCATCGCGTGCGGCCTGATCAGCAAAGGCGCCGACCAGTGGTTCTGATTCGGCGCACCTGCCGGCATTGATTCCCTGGCTTGACGACAGCGGCGCATTTCCTGCCGTCGAGAGCGCGCTGCGTCGCCCAAACGGGTTGCTGGCGGCCGGCGGCGACCTCTCCTCCGAGCGTCTGCTGCGCGCGTATCGCCTGGGTATCTTCCCCTGGTACAGCGAGGGCGAGCCGATTCTGTGGTGGAGTCCGGACCCGCGCATGGTGTTGTTTCCCTCCGAGTTCAAGATTGCGCGCTCACTCGCCAAGACGCTGCGCAAGCCAGGCTATGAAACGCGCGCCGACACTGCGTTCGAGGAGGTGATCAATGCCTGCAGCGAACCGCGGCCGCGCCAGCGCGGGACGTGGATCACCGCCCAGATGAAGCAGGCGTACATCCGCCTGCACGAGCTCGGGGTTGCGCACTGCGTGGAGACCTGGCTGGACGCGGAGCTCGTGGGCGGGCTGTATGGCATTGCGCTGGGCAGGGTATTTTTCGGCGAATCGATGTTCTCGCGCGCCAGCGACGCCTCCAAGATTGCGCTGGTGGCCCTGGTTCAGCAACTGAGGCAATGGCAGTTCGGTCTGATCGATTGCCAGATGAACACGCCGCTGCTGGCCTCCTTCGGGGCGCGGGAAATTCCGCGCAGCCAATTCACTGGCCTGGTGGCAGAGTTGGTAAACTATGCGCATGTTCCAGCGCCCTGGACAATTGCTCGGACGGCGAGCGCATCGAGCGTGAGGACCAATTCCGCATGACCCAGCTCAACGATCTGCCGTTCTCGGTCTTGCAGTTCTATGCGACGGCGCCCTACCCCTGCAGCTATCTGCCGGATAAATTGGCGCGCTCGCAGGTGGCAACCCCCAGTCACGCCATCGACACGCAGGTCTACAGCCAGCTCGTGCGCGCGGGGTTTCGGCGCAGCGGCGCATTCACCTATCGTCCGTATTGCGACAGCTGCCGCGCTTGCGTCCCGGTGCGCATCGTCGCATCGGAGTTCCGTCCCAATCGCTCGCAGCGACGGGCCCGGCGCCGTCACGCTACGCTGGAAGCCCGGATTCTGGATCTGAAGTACAACCCGGAGCATTACGCGCTTTATCTTCGCTACCAATCCACCCGGCATTCCGGCGGCGGGATGGATCACGACAGCCGCGAACAGTACCGGCATTTCCTGCTCCAGAGCAACGTCAACTCCAATCTCGTCGAATTTCGCGAGGATGGCCGGCTGGTGATGGTGAGCATCATCGACCGTCTCGAGGACGGCTTGTCTTCGGTCTACACTTTCTTCGAGCCCGATGTGCCCGGCGGGAGCCTGGGCACTTTCAACGTGCTGTGGCAGACAGAGCTGTGTCGGCGCCTGAAGCTGCCCTACCTCTACCTCGGGTATTGGATCGCGCAGAGCCGCAAGATGGCCTACAAGATCAACTTCCAGCCGATGGAAGGCTTGCTCAACGGGCAATGGCAGCGCCTGCGCCTCGAATCCGAGTGAGGGCGGGCAGCTCAAGGTGTCCGTGATTCCCGAGCGTATCAGCGTCGAAGCACGCGAGCATGTGCTGCTGATCGGCCTCAATCGGCCGGCCAAGCGCAATGCCTTCGATCTGCAGATGTATCAGGAGCTCGGTCAGGCCTTGGCGCGCCTGCAGAACGATGCGCAACTGCGCTGCGGCGTACTGTTCGCGCACGGCGAACACTTCACCGGCGGAATCGAGCTGCCGCAGTGGCTGCCGTTCTTCCGCGATGGACGCATGCCGCCGCTGCCCGCCGATGCGCTCGATCCGCTCGCGCGCGAAGCGCAGCACACGCTGGAGAAGCCGCTGATCATCGCCGTGCACGGGTGGTGTCTCACCATCGGCATCGAGCTCTTGCTCGCT
>JBGQKF010000277.1:0-6248 GCA_041499435.1 Gammaproteobacteria bacterium | reverse complement strand
GGCCGGGCTCGCAATTGGACGCGGTCAGATCCGGACGCCAGGGCAGCGAGTGCAGATAGTCCTTGATCGCAGCGATGCCGGGTTCCTTATCGTCGCCGCACTTGGTGAAGCGCCCGTCGATCACGTAGGCATCATTGGTTGCACTCTTGGGATCGGGATTCGTGATGCGATTGGCGGGCGGCTGTGCCGGCAAAGTCCCGGACTGCTCCCAGAAGATCGCATCGGCGGTGCCGAGCATGATGTGCTGCACGGCCGTTCCACCCATGACCGACTGATGGAAGTTGTCGCTCATGGTGTATTTGTCGGCCAGTTGCTTGAGCAGCGGCGCGTCGCCCTTGTGCATATTGTAGAAGCCCATCGAATTGCTGCCCGAATCGTCGCCGCGGGCAATGCCGACGAACGGATAAAGATCGTTGCGGCAGCCTGCGGGGTTGGCGGGCGTTGCATGACCGGCGTCGCAATTCGACTGCTGCCACATATGAAAGAAACGATGGACCATGTCGCCGGTATAGCTGTCGTACGGCAGCGTGGCTCCCGCGAGCGGGAATACGGTATTGGGCAATTTGTCGAAGTCCGTGATGCGGCTGTCCGGCCCCGCACATGGAGACGGCGGCTCGGTCGGATCGACGGTGCAGTTGGGGAGACCGGTCGCGCCGGTGGTGAGCAGATGCAGATCGTTGTGCTCGAGGCCCTGCGTCAGCGTGGCGAGCGCGCTCAGAGAAAAGGTGTTCGCGTCGAACGGCGGCGCGGAGACAGCCGGGTCCTTCTGCAACTGTTGCAGCGTCACCGCCAGCGGCGGCGCGCCGCCGGCCTCGGGTGTCGGCAGGAACGGTGCATACGGGTGCTTGTTCGGACTGGTCAACTTGTCGGTGCTGATGAAATACTTAGACGGGTTGATGATGTCGATCGTGAACTGCTGAGCAAGATCCTGGTGCGGGCCCGGCGAGCCGTCGGCGTTGACGATACCTTCGGAGAGAAGATTCGAAATACTCTGGCCGTGCTTGGGCACGTACGTGCCATAGATGTGATCGAACGTGCGGTTCTCACCGATCAGGACGATCAGATGCTTGATCGGTGTGCGCGTAGAGATATGCTTGTCGTGCTCGTGCCGGTCGCGATCGTGATGGTCATCGTCGGCACGGGCGAGACCCGTAGACAAAGCGGCGGTCGCGGTAATGGCGACGAGCGCTTTCTTAGCAATGGTGCGTCTCGAAATCACGGTGTTCCTCCTTGGGAATGACGAGAAAAAAGCTCGGCAACGCAGCCCAGTCGAGCTGCGTGGATAGATGCGATCGTCGGCCACCGTCAGGATTTGCGCGTCTCCATCGGCGCAGTGCGGGTTCGGAGCCGAGATGCGAAGAGGTGTGCGCACAGAGGCGCAGCGACAGCGCTTCCCCACCAGCGCGGTCGGACGCGTCGCCGATTCCATGTCATCATGGCCGTCGGTCCGGTCGCGTGCACCTGCTATCCGGGGTTGGACTCTACTCGCGGTTTACGACGAACCGCGGTCACTGACGTTGCGTCGACATGACGGGCATAGTCAGAATGGGGGAGCCCGGTCGTCGGACGAAGACGCAACCTGCATTCGCCGGCCGCACGAGCCGCGAGTGCCAGCTGGAGCGACTCATGATCGTTACGCCGTTTTACGCGGGTCTGCTGGGCCTGTGGTTCCTGGTATTGAGCGCGCGAGTAACGCGGCGACGCCGCAGTGGCATTTCCCTGGGCGATGGCGGCGACGCCAGCATGTTGCGCATGGTCCGCGGCCATGGCAATTTCGCGGAATACACGCCGTTCATTCTTCTGATGATGGCGCTGCTGGAGCTCGATCACGCATCGATCTATGTGCTGCACGCTCTGGGCATCGCTCTTCTGGTGAGCCGGCTGCTCCACGGTTATGCATTGAGCTTTACGGAGCGCTGGCCGTTCGGACGCTTCTGGGGTGCGGCGTTGACTTACATGCTCCTGGGGGTATGCGCCGTGCTCTGCCTATTGAAGGGGCTGCGCGGGTTTGCGATCATGTAAGTCTCGAAACTGCCGCGAAGAGGAGAAGCAAAGCGTGCCTGCCCGCAAGGTGGAATATCTGAATCCCGAAGGGGCCTGTCCCGCCCAGGGCCTCTATTCTCATGTCGGCAAAGTGGCCAGCGGCCCGCTGCTGTTCATCGCCGGCCAGGTTGCGGTCGACGCACGCGGTGCTGTGGTCGGCAGGCACGACTTCGAAGCGCAGTTCGCGCAAGTGTTCGATAACCTCGGCGCTGTGCTGAAAGGCGTGGGCGCGAGCTTCGACGACGTCATCAAGTTCACCACTTACCTGGTGCACTCGCAGGACATCGACAAATTCATGAAGGTGCGCGCCGGCTTGTTTCCCAAGCTGTTCCAGGGCGCATCTTATCCGCCCAACACGCTGCTGGTGGTGGATCGACTGGTCAAAGAGGAGTTTCTGATCGAAGTCGAGGCCGTGGCGCACGGAAGTTGACACGGCTCGACCAACGATCATGACCGACGCTTCGCGGCCGCTCGCGCGTCCCGCTTCACCGGGGGAGCTCTTCGTCGCTTTTACGCTGCTCGCGCTGCAGGGTTTCGGCGGCGTGCTCGCGATTGCACAGCACGTGCTCGTGCAAGAGCGGCGCTGGCTGGACCAGGAGGAGTTCCTCGAAGTCCTCGCGGTAGGGCAGGTGCTGCCCGGTCCCAACATCTGCAACGTCGCGCTGATGGTGGGCGATCGTTTCTTCGGATGGCGCGGCGCTTGCGCGGCGCTTGCCGGAATGATGGCCATGCCGCTTGTGATCGTGTTGATCCTCACCGTGCTGTATACGCACTATGCCTTCCATCCCGCGGTGGCCGGGGCGCTCAAGGGCATGGGCGCAGTCTCGGCGGGTTTGTTCGCAGGCACGGGCCTCAGACTCGCGACCGCTCTTCGCAACAATCCGATGGGTTTGCCCGTCTGTACCGTCCTCGCGCTCGTGTGCTTCGTTGCTGCGGCGCTTGCGCACTGGCCGCTCGTCTGGGTGCTGCTCACCTTGGGCGTCATCGCATGCGGGTACGCGTACCATCGGCTGACGGCGCGTGCGGCGCGCAGCGCAGACCACTGAGTCGATGCAATCGAGCTTCGATCTCCTGCTTGCGTTGTTCGGTCACTTTGTTGTGCTGTCGTTGCTCGCGGTGGGCGGCGCGATTACGGTCGTCCCCGACATGCATCGCGTGCTGGTCAGCAATATGGGATTGCTTACCGATGCGCAGTTCAACGCGTCGATCGCGATCGCGCAGGCATCGCCGGGTCCCAACATCCTGTTCGTTGCAGTGATGGGGTATCAAGCCGCCGGGCTGCCGGGCGCGGCGGCGACGCTGGCCGGCATCATGCTGCCGTCCACCACGCTCGCATTGGTGGTGGCTCGCTGGGGGCGCGCGCGTCGTGACTGGCGGGCGGTACAGGCGTTCAAAGCCGGCATGGCGCCGATCGTCATTGCGCTCATGTTTGCCAGCGGCTGGATCCTCGCGGCGGAGACGCCGGGATGGCGGCACGTGCTGCTCACTGTCGCCGCTGCCGTGCTGGTATGGCGTACGCGTATTCACCTGTTGGTGCTGATCGTGGCCGGTGCGCTGGTCGGTGCGCTCGGATGGGTGTGAGCGAGCCTCTGCGCGCGGTGCTCGATACCAACGTGCTGGTCTCGGCGCTGTTATACAGAGAGGGAGAGCTCTCCTGGCTGCCGGGTGCGTGGCGTGACGGAGCCGTGATTCCGCTCGCCGCCGCCGATGTGATCACCGAGCTGACGCGCATCCTGCTTCAGCTCGGGCAGAAGAAATTCCAGCTCGGGCCGGTTGCGGTCGAAGAGATTCTGCAGCGATATCTTGCATTCACCGAGAGTATCGCAAACGAAACCCGGATCGCTGTGTGGCTGCCGAAGTGCAAAGACCCGGATGATCAGAAATTCCTGGAGCTCGCATACCGCGGCAATGCCGACGCACTGGTGACGAGCGACAATGCCCTGCTCGGGCTCGCGCGCAAGACGCCGTTCTCGATCATCAATCCGGTTAAGTTCCGGCAGCGGGTGCAGGGGAATTGACGACTAAACCGGAAAGATCCGGCGCGGGGCGGGTTACGACTGCGGCTCAGGCGTGACCGCGTTCTGATTTCTCGCCCGCTTGCGCATCGACTCCGGCTCCAGCGCCTTCTCCGCCTGGCGGATGATCTCCTGCGCGGTGGAGGCGTCGACGATCACGCCCATCTGATTCTTCGCCAGCGCGCGCATGCGCGTGGTGTTCCCGGTCAGCGCCTCGAGCTCCACTTCGAATCGGCGATCCGCAGCGGCGCCTTTGATGAGCTCACCGGTTTGGGTCGGCTCCACGGTTTCGAGCTTGAGGTCCATGCGCTTGAAGGCAGTCAGCGTTGCGCGGCTTACTTTGGGAAGGGGCTCGGTGAATGTGCGGTATTGAATCCCGCCGATCTGCTGCGTGAAGCCGAGACCCGCGAGGGTGGCGCCGATCGCGACGCAGCCCGCAAGCGGCAAGCATGCCGCCAGCGTGAGCAGACGCACCAGCTGGCGGCCTCGCGCTCCGGGGCCCCAAGGCGAACGGTCGCTGGGCCGGAATCGAACGAGGCATTGCATGCAGATCGTTTCCGGACGGAATGTTCTTTTCATATCGACGCCGCGGCGACAAACTTGAGCGCGACGCAGGCGGTTGCGTGAAACAATCGTCAAACCGAGCGTGTGAAATCAGTGTACCGATGTCACGAGCCAACTTGCTGGATCCGAATCTGTCAGGCGCAGACCTTTCTGATGCTTCAGTAGTGGGGGCGCTATTGCTTAGAACTAATCTCGAACGGGCGAATCTTGACCGCTGTAACGTACATGGAGTGTCCGTGTGGGGGGCGCGCGGTGAGCCTCGCAGCCAAAGGGATCTGGTTATCACAACTGTAGCAGAGCCCACCATCACCGTGGATGATATTGAGGTGGGCCAATTCGTATACCTGATGCTGCACAATCAGAAGATCCGCAATGTCCTCCAGACGATAACGTCGAAGTTAGTGTTGCTCTTGGGTCGATTCTCTTTAGAGAGGAAGGCGCTGCTTGATCGCCTCCGTGATCAGTTGCGGAAAATGAATTTCTCGCCTGTGTTGTTTGACTTCGAGCCGGCTAGCAATCTGGACGTTTCGGACACGGTGACTGTTCTTGGTAGATTGGCCCGATTTGTGATCGCTGATCTCACTGACCCACGCAGTGTGCAGCAGGAACTTACGATGATAGCGCCGAACGTCGTCGTCGCAATCCAACCAATATTGCTCGCGGGCCAAGAGCCCTGGAGCATGTTGCCTGACCTGTATCGGCGCTCGCGAGGTCTTCTTCCCATTCATACGTACAGCGACACAGACGATCTGCTCTCACACCTGGGCAGTCATGTTGTAGCACCGGCTGAGGCGAGGAGATCTGAGCTGCTACGCCTTGTGGCATGATCTCGCGCGCGGTATCTGGGCAAATACGCTGAGACTGTCCCGACAGCCATGCTCACTCACCGATTCTTTTTATCTCTCGTTTCCCCCAGTGGAACCTTCTGTGCCATTATCATAAGGTGTACTTCTAGTTGGGCTTCCCGAACTATGGGCTGCGGTCGGGAAGCTCGAAGCGATGCCGCAGCCCTTCACCGACCCCACGGGAGGAGTCAATGAGGAGCAGCAACCTAGTAGCATACGCGGTCGCCGTTGGTATGAGTTTCTCGCTGTGTGAAGCGACGCAGGCCCAGGACTGGAAGCCGATTGGAGAGTTCGGGTGGTTCGGCGTAGGCAAGGCCTACGAGATGGAGAAGGGACACTTCTTCTGGGTCGGTGAATTCAGCGGCACCTTCTTCAGCGATAAAGGGGAAGCGGGCACGTTTCATCGATCGGGAGTGAAGTGCCCCGGCTGGTTGGATATGGACTTCAACAACAAGCGAAGCCAAGGTGGTGGGACTTGCATCATTACCGACCTAGACGGCAGCCAGGCGTTTATCACCTGGCGCAATGCCGGCACACCGGGTCCTGGCGGACGCGGTCCGGGAACCTTTGAATACACCGGCGGCAGCGGCAAGTACAAGGGCATCAGCGGAAACAACACTTTCGTCGGCGTGACTCAGATCAATTGGCAGGACGGCATCGCGAGCGGTTACGCAACCTGGAATCGATAGCTTTAGCTACATTCTGTCTAACTTGGTGCTGAACCGGGCGCACAGACAGCGACGCTGTACTTGCTGTTTGTGCGCCGGCTACGCGCATTACG
>JBGQKF010000276.1:0-6252 GCA_041499435.1 Gammaproteobacteria bacterium | reverse complement strand
GACGATTGGCTACAATCAGGACGGCAAGACAGTGATCACCTTCAGGCGCACGGTGATGGTGTATAAGCGCGGGCACACGCCGAAGATTGCACAACCAAAGTTGGAGGACTAGCCGAGGTAGGTTAGGATTTACCCCCTGCGTCCTTCCAGCAAGGCCGCCACGATCGCTGCGACGATGAAGACCCCGAACCACACCAGCGCCCATTCGGGAATCGACAGCCCGAGAAACTTCCAGGCGACTTTCGCGCAATCGCCTTCGCCCTTGAACACCTTGGGCAGCACCTGAGCGAGCGGGAACGCATCCAGCATGTATGCGAGATCGGGGCCGCAATCGAGGACGCGTGGCGGGTAGTGCTGCAGCCAGCTCTGACGTCCTGCTATCACCGCACCTGCGCCTGAGGCGAGTACGACCAGCAGGCCATAGATCACACGCCCGACACGGCCGGGATTGTGCAGCCCGGCGACCAGCGCGATCAGTCCGGTAGCGACGAATGCGTAGCGCTGGAGGATGCAGAGCGGACAGGGCTCGAGATGTTCGACATGTTGCAGATAGAGTCCGAAGCCCATCAGGCCGGCGCAGGCCAGAAAGATGGCGAAGTAGATCAAGCGTGGGTGGAGGCGCGCACGCCTGGCCTGCCCTGTATTGAGCTTCAGCGAGTCGCCCGACAAAGTGCTCATAGCTCTCCCCAATGCTCAGACTGCGCTCAATGCGCGGTCGAGATCCCCGATCAGATCATCCACGTCTTCGATTCCGACCGACAGGCGCACCAGGTTATCGGTCAGCTTCAGCTCCGCACGACGCTCTGCGGTCAGCGAGGCGTGGCTCATGAGTACGGGATGTCCAATTAGACTTTCCACCCCCCCCAGGCTCTCGGCCAGGGTGAACAGCTCACAACGTTCCAGAAAGCGCTTCGTGCCCGCGAGATCGGCCTGCAAATAAGCGGAGATCATGCCGCCGAACCCATGCATCTGCCGCGACGCGAGCGCGTGCTGCGGATGCTTCGGCAAACCTGGATAAATCACCTGTTCGGTCTTGGTGTGTGCATCCAGCCAGTGCGCGATCTTCAATGCATTTTCACCATGCTTCTGCATGCGCAGCGGCAGCGTCTTCACGCCGCGCAGCGCCAGAAATGCGGTGAACGGATCCATGATCGACCCGATCGCATTCTGCATGTATTCGAGTTTCTCTTTGAGCTCGGTGTTGTCGCCGATCACCACGATGCCGCCGATCGCATCGGAGTGCCCGTTGATGTACTTGGTGATCGAATGCACCACCAGATCGAACCCGAGCTCCAGCGGCCGCTGCAGCGCCGGGGACGCGAACGTGTTGTCGCACACAGTCAGAATCTTGCGCGCCTTCGCGGTCCGTGCCACTGCTGCCAGATCGGTGACTTTGAGCAACGGGTTGCTCGGCGTTTCGACCCAGATCATCTTCGTGTCCGGCTGCAGCGCCTGCTCCAGGCTGCCGGCGCGATTGGGGTCAACATAAGTCACACGCAGGCCGGCACTGCGTTTGCGGACGCGTTCGAACATGCGCCAGGCGCCGCCATACAGATCGTCCACGGCGACCACGTGACTGCCCGCGTTCAGCAGCTCGAGCACCGTCCCCATCGCCGCCATGCCAGAGGAGAAGCCGTAACCGTGGGCACCGCCTTCAAGATCCGCGATGCAATGCTCGAACGCCATGCGCGTGGGATTCTGCGTGCGCGCGTATTCGAAGCCGGTGTGCACGCCTGGCGAGGATTGCTTGAACGTCGAGGTCGCATAGATCGGCTGCATCACTGCACCGGTCGTGGGATCGGGCGATTGACCGGCGTGGATGGCGCGGGTCGAAAAGCCCGTGGAGTGCTTGGATGATTTCATGTCAATGGACCTTGAGACGCAGATAATTGAGCACGTCGATACGGGTGATCAAGCCGTAGAACCTGCCCTGGTCGATCACCAGCGCGACGTGTCCCTTGTTGAAGGTATCGATCAGCGATGCCAATGGCGTGTTGAGCGCCACCGACTCCACGTTCTGCGTCATCGCGGCTGCGACGAGCAGGTGGAACTTGTCCGGGTCATCCTGCACAGCCATCAGCAGATCCGATTCGTCGAGTAGGCCGATCACTCGCTCGCCATCGACGACCGGGATCTGCGAGATGTCGTAGAGCTTCATGCGTGCGTACGCGGTCATCAGTTTGTCGTCGGGCTTGATGGTCACCACCGCGCGCTCGTCGGCGAGCCGGCTGATCAGGTCGCGCAGATCGCCCAAGCGCTCGCGTCGCAGAAAGCCCTGATCGGCCATCCAGAAGTCGTTGAACATCTTCGATAGATACTTGTTGCCGGTGTCGCAGATGAAAGTCACGACTCGCTTGGGCTCGGCCTGCTCACGGCAGTAGCGCAACGCCGCTGCAACCAGCGTGCCAGACGACGAGCCGCCGAGGACGCCTTCCTTCCTCAGCAGCTCGCGGGCGGTGGTGAGGCTCTCCTCATCGCTGATGGAGTATGCGGCCGACACGCGGGACAGATCCGCAATCGGCGGAATGAAATCTTCGCCGATACCTTCCACCACCCAGCTTCCCGCTTCCTTGAGAGTGCCGGTCCTGATGTAGTCGCAGAGCACCGAGCCGACCGGGTCCGCCAGGACCATCTGCGTTTGCGGCGACACCCGTTCGAAGAAGCGCGAGAGGCCGGTCAATGTCCCGCCCGAGCCGACGCCGCACACGACCGCATCGACGTCGTGCCCCATCTGTTCCCAGATTTCCGGTCCGGTGGTGTTCTCATGCGCCTCGGGGTTGGCCGGATTGCCGAACTGATCGACATAGAATGCACCGGTCTCATGCGCGATGCGCTTGGCCATATCCTGATAGTACTCGGCATGGCCTTTGCCGACGTCCGAGCGCGTGAGCAACACTTCCGTGCCCAGCGCGCGCAGATGGAAAATCTTCTCCCGCGCCATCTTGTCGGGCACCACGAGAATCAACTTGTACCCCTTTTGCGCAGCCACCAGCGCGAGGCCGAGCCCGGTGTTGCCCGCAGTCGCTTCGATAATGGTGCCGCCGGGCTGCAACTTGCCGTCGCGCTCGGCCGCTTCGATCATGGACAACCCGATGCGATCCTTGATCGAGCCGCCCGGATTCTGGTTTTCGAGCTTGACGAAGAGCCGGCACACGCCGCGCGACAGATGCGTGATCTCGAGCACCGGGGTGTTGCCGATGAGTTCCAGGAGGCTCTTGGCGGGCATCGTCGGTCTCCGTTGCAGCGCGCCGGCTGCCTCGCCAAGTTTACCCTACTGTGCAGCAGCGGCTCAGTGATCCAACGTAATAAGCAGCAAGGGGTCGAGGGCCGCACTGCCGGAGAGCTGAATCCAATATTCGGTATCCGGCTGCAGGGGAAACGCTACGCTCTTGTGGATCTGCGTGCAGCCCGGCGCCATGGTGAACTTGCTCGACTTGACCGGCCCTTCCGGCCCGATGACTTCGACCCACAGCCGCTGATCGGTGGAGATGCGATACGTGCTGATGCGCGGTACTTTCAACCGCAGCAGGCCGGAGTAGCTGTCCGCAGCCGGCTCGTGCTGCGGCTTGATCAGCAGCTTGACTTCGCTGTTGGGCGCCAGCTTGAGGTCGATGCGGCGATCGAGCGGGGTGTCCCGCGCGTCGGCGGTTTGCTGAGGCAACGCCGCCAGCGCGGTCGGTGTGCCGCGCAGGAGGTTCAACTCGCGCGCCATGTCCCACCCGAAGCCGGTGCACGGATCGTCATCGGCCAGCGCGACGCCGGCCCAGAGCATCGAGAATAGCAGGATCGCGATTCGCATGAGCGCCTCCAGAAGACGCGTCATCGTAGCCGCCAATGCGCCGCAGCTCAACTCTTCTGTCGCATCAAAACCGCCAGCTCGCTCCGGCCAGGGCGGCCCAGTGGCTGGTGAGCTGCACGCCGTTCACGTACTGGTACAGCGGCAGTTGCACGAATGCGTACACCTGCAGCGACTTGGTCAGTGCATAGCTTACCCGGCGTGAAGAACAGGTAGCGAGGGCGAGCGTTGAACAGAGCGGTCATCGCTATAATGATCAGCACCGGCCCTGGCTCTTCACAGATCATCGAACAACGCCACGCTTGCGAGTGACCTCACACTATGGGTACCTGTTGTCGGATGCGTAGATTTTTACTCGCCGGGCTGCTGCTGCTGCTGGCTGGCATAGCTGGAGCCCGCGGCCCTGAGGAAGGCAAGCCGGCTCCATCGCTCGAGGCCCGCTTGTTGACGGGCGGACAGTTCTCACTGGCGCAGGCGTCCGGCAAGGTGGTCATCATCAATTTCTGGGCGACCTGGTGCGCGCCATGCCGGCAGGAGATGCCTGCACTGGATGCCTACTATCTTCACCACCGCGCGCAAGGCCTCGAGATCGTTGCCATCGCGATGGATGACGTGAAAACCGAATCGAAAGTGAGCGAGGTCATGCAAGCGTTCGCATTTCCCGCCGCGTTGGGCCGGGAGGCTAGCTTCAAGGGCTACGGGCGGATCTGGCGACTGCCTCTCACCTTTGTAGTCGATCGCCGCGGGATCCTGCGCAAGGATGGCTGGTACGGCGATCCCGGAATCGATGGCGAGCTGCTGGAGAAGGTCGTGACGCCGCTGTTGAATGCCAGGTAGCGAGCTCCCGCTGGCTTGCTTTCGTTACATGGAGTAGTGCACTCCGATCGAGACGGTATAGCGGGGCTCGATCTGGAAGCCATTCACTCGTTGGTAGATCGGTACCTGGAAGAAGCCGTAGATGTTGAGCTTGTTCGCGAGGTGCACGCTCACGCCAGGACTGATATACGCCAGCGTAGCCCCACTGTTCTCGACGTCAGCGTTCACGCCGTACTCGCGACTCTCCGCTCGTAGGTTGATTTGCACGTGCGGCGTGACGTGGTCGAATCCGACGTAGCGCACGCCGAAATTCATGTTGAGTCCATTCCCTGGCCGGAAGTCATCGTGCGAGTCGAGTGCCACCTGAACCAAGGCCTGCCCGAAGTAGTCCCAATTGCGGCTGAGCGCGGCAAAGTAATACACCCCGGCCAGCAAATCGGTAGTCCCGGTCCCAGGTTGCAGCCCGCGGTCCAGGGGTTGGCCGGCCTGCGGGCCCGCGATGAAATTGTTGTTGGTGCTCCCGGTCGGTAGCTTGACCCCCAGCTGAATGCCCCAGTTGTGCGCGGGCGAGAACCCCTGGTAGCGTCCGAGAATGCGCACGTCGCCCACGCTGGTGGTGTGAGAGGTGGAGATTTCGGTGTCGCCCTCGGCTACCGTCGTGTGGTAGCGGTCGAAATAGGGGGTGGCCACATTGACGCCCCAGTTCTCGTTGGCGCTGTAGTCCAATGCGAGCGTGTAGTTGCGGTTGACCGTCTCCTGCTGGATCTCGCGGTCGGTCGGGAACTTGATGGCCCCGCGATCCACCGTACCGGTGCCGGTTCGCAGCTGATTCTGATTGAAATAGTCGTAGCGAAAATCGAAGCGCAACCCCTCTCCGGACGAGTAGCCCTGGCTCGCCCAGTCGGAGCTCAAACTGCAGCCGCAACTGGAACATGCCAGCGCATGGACGGCTCCGGTCGCCATGGCGATGCACAGAGCGGCCACGACGCTGCGCTGAAGGCGTTTCATTGCAGTACGTGTACCAGGGCTGGCGCTGAAGCGAAATTCGATTTGCATGGCGGATGGCGTCGAGTCGAAGCGCGACATGAGCGACCCGTTGCTCCGGACAACGCACCCGCGCATTGCCTCCAGCGTAGCCGAGTTGGCAGTGCGCGTGAATGCGACATGTTGTCGCAGGACGTGTGCGGACTTTAGAACTGTCGTGACAACGATCTGCTAGCGGGCGGGACGCTTGGAGAGCTTCCTTTGCAACGTGCGCCTGTGCATATTAAGGCTGCGCGCAGTGGCCGAGACATTCCCGCTGTTCTCAGCCAGCACGCGCTGAATATGCTCCCATTCAAGCCGTTCGACTGACAATGGATGTTCGGGTAAAGGCTGTTGGGGATTGCCTGCGTCACGTCCGAATGCAGCGACCACCTGATCGGCGTCTACCGGTTTGGCGAGATAGTGCGTCGCGCCGAGCTTGATCGCCTCCACGGCGGTGGCTACGCTGGCGTAGCCGGTCAGCACGACGATGCGCATGCTCTGCGACAGGGCCTGCAGACGCGGAATCAAAGTCAGGCCCGAGTCCCCCGGCATCTTGAGATCGATCACCGCGTATTGCGGTGCTCGCTCCTGGGCGTAAGTCAAACCTTCGGCCG
>JBGQKF010000275.1:0-6262 GCA_041499435.1 Gammaproteobacteria bacterium | reverse complement strand
CAAGGTGATGCCGGTGGCCTCCGGCGGCATTCATGTCGGACAGATGCATCAGCTGCTCACTTATCTGGGCGAGGACGTGGTGCTGCAGTTCGGCGGCGGCACGATCGGCCATCCGATGGGCATCCAGGCCGGCGCAACCGCCAATCGCGTCGGGCTCGAAGCGATGATTCTCGCGCGAAACGAAGGCCGCGACATCTGGAACGAGGGCCCGGCGATTCTGCAGCAGGCCGCACGCACCTGCGCTCCGCTGCGCGCCGCACTCGATGTGTGGAAGGACGTGACGTTCGACTATGCGTCTACGGATACGGTGGATTACGTCGCTACGCCTGTGGCGGCTTGATCTCAGGCCTAAACCCAACACAGAGGCACAGAGAGCACAGAGGACACAGAGGGAACCGAATATGAGCAGAGTTTCGACACTGGCGCGGGCCTCATGGAGCACTTCGGGAACGGTCATGCGATCCACCGCTCCCATTCCAGTCTGGCACTTCTCTGTGGGCCTCTGTGTCCTTAAGTGCCTCTGTGTTGAGAATTAAGGTTTGAAAGGAGCAAGAAGATGCGCATCACCCAAGGGACGTTCTCATTTCTGCCCGACTTGACCGACGAGCAGATCCACGCGCAGATCGAATACGCACTCGATCGAGGCTGGGCGATATCGGTCGAGCACACCGACGATCCGCATCCGCGCAACACGTATTGGGAGATCTGGGGCATGCCCATGTTCGATCTGCGCGACGCTGCCGGCGCGATGGCCGAAGTGCAGGCGTGCCGACGCGCGTTTCCGGATCATTACATCAAGCTCAATGGGTTCGACTCCAGCCGTGGATGGGAAACCGTGCGGCTGTCGTTCATCGTGCAACGTCCGGACGAAGAGCCGGGGTTCGGTCTCGAGCGGCAGGAAGTCGCCGGTCGCAGCATTCGCTACACGACGCGGAGCTACGCGGCAGTGCGACCGTCGGGTGAGCGTTACTAAAGCGAAAACCGAACCTCAACGCAAAAGCGCAAAGAACGCAAAGGTCGCAAAAGGAAATCGAGTCATGTGCCACAGTAGAACACGACCGTATCTGCGAACGATCAGGAATGGACTACTCCCTTCGCCGGACTCATCGAGTCGAGTCAAGCCATCACGAGGCAACTGTTCTGCGTGTGTCAGTTTCTTGCTTTCCTTTTGCGTCTTTTGCGTCCTTCGCGCTTTTGCGTTGAGGTTCGGTTTGGTTCGGTTTGGTTTGGTTTGAGATCCACGGATAAGGAGAGAACAATGTACCGCATCGCCGCCAGCATCCTCTCCGCCAACTTCGCACGCCTCGGCGACGAAGTTACCGCCGTCGTGCGCGCCGGCGCGGACCTGATCCACATCGACGTGATGGACAACCACTACGTGCCCAACCTCACCGTCGGGCCGATGGTCTGCGAAGCGATCCGCCCGCTCACACACGTGCCGATCGACGTCCATCTGATGGTAAAGCCGGTCGACCGCATGGTGCCCGAGTTCGCACGCGCGGGCGCCGACATCATCACGTTTCACCCGGAGGCGAGCGAGCACATCGATCGCACCATCGACCTCATCCATGATCACGGCTGCAAGGCCGGGCTCGCCTTCAATCCCGCGACACCGCTCGCCTGGCTCGATCACGTGCTCGGCAAGCTGGATCTGGTGCTGATCATGTCGGTGAACCCCGGCTTCGGCGGGCAGAAGTTCATCGGGGCGGTGCTGCCGAAGCTGCGCGCAGCACGCCGCCGTATCGACGCGAGCGCGCGTCCGATCTGGCTGCAGGTCGACGGCGGCGTGAAGCTCGAAAACATCGCCGAGGCCGCACAGGCCGGCGCCGATACGTTCGTCGCCGGCTCGGCGATCTTCGATTCGGAGGACTACTCCGTCATCATCGAGTCCTTGCGCGCGCAACTCGCGTGGACCATGTCCGAGCGGCGTGCAGCGCAGCCGGCTTGAGAAGAGCATGCCGCCCCCCAGCGTGCTCACAGCCGCCTCTCCCCCGCTGCACGCCGCTCCGGGGACAGGTGAGCGCGTGGACCTCGCAGCGATCCTGCGCGATGCGCACATCACCGAGATCCTCGATCAGCTCGACCGCGAGCTGGTCGGGCTCGCCCCGGTGAAAACGCGCATTCGCGAGATCGCCGCGTTGCTGCTGGTCGATCGCGCGCGGCGCCAACTCGGCCTCACTACCGACTCACCGTCACTGCACATGAGCTTCACCGGCAACCCCGGCACCGGCAAGACTACGGTGGCGATGCGCATGGCGCAGATCCTTCATCGCCTCGACTACGTTCGCAAAGGCCATCTGGTAGCGGTGACGCGCGATGACCTGGTTGGTCAGTACATCGGACACACCGCACCCAAGACGCGCGAAGTGTTGAAGAAAGCGATGGGCGGCGTGCTGTTCATCGACGAAGCCTACTACCTGTATCGCCCCGAGAACGAGCGCGACTATGGGCAGGAATCGATCGAGATCCTGCTGCAGGTGATGGAGAACCAGCGCGCGGATCTGGTCGTAATTCTGGCCGGCTACAAAGAGCGCATGGACACCTTCTTTCGCAGCAACCCCGGCCTGTCATCGCGCATCGCGCATCACATCGATTTCCCGGACTACAGCGGCGGCGAACTGCTGGAGATCGCCGAACTGATGCTCGCGCATATGCAGTACCAGCTGAGCCCGGCCGCCCGCGGAGCGCTCACGGAATATATCGCCCGCCGCATGCAGCAACCGCATTTCGCCAATGCACGCTCGATCCGCAACGCGCTCGATCGCGCACGCCTGCGACAGGCGAATCGCCTGTTCGCGCTCGGAGCGTCAGTGGATCGCGATGAGCTGATGACGATCGAGGCGGAGGACATTCGCCGCAGCAGGGTATTTCAGCAGTAGCGGGGGAGCCGGCATCAGATAACGGAGACCGACCATGTATTACGGGCGTACCACGCTCAACAAGTTCATCATCGAGGAGCAGCGCCGCGCGCCCGAAGCAACGGGTGACTTCAGCGCGCTGCTCCATGATGTAGTGACGGCTTGCAAGATCATCGCGCAATCGGTCGCCAAAGGTGCGCTGGCGGGCGCGCCCGAGCACACGCTGCCGCACAATGTACAGGGAGAGGAGCAGCAGCCGCTCGATATACTCTCCAACGAAATCCTGATTCAGCATTGTGAGTGGGACGGGCATCTCGCGGGCATGGTGTCCGAAGAGATGGAGCACGTGTATCGCATTCCGGCGCACTACCCGCGCGGCAAGTATCTGCTGCTGTTCGATCCGCTCGACGGCTCTTTGAACATCGACGTGAACATCTCGGTCGGGACTATCTTCTCCGTACTGCGCGCCCCCGAAGGCATCAGCGAGCCGGGGGTGGAGGATTTTCTGCAGCCGGGCGCGCTACAGGTCTGCGCCGGCTATGCCATCTACGGACCGGCGGCGATGCTGGTGCTGACCTTGGGCCGCGGTGTGCATGGCTTTACGCTGGATCGCGACGTGGGCGAATTCGTACTGACGCATCCGAGCATGACCATTCCGGCGCACACCCGCGAGTTCGCAGTCAATGCATCGAACGAGCGCTTCTGGGAGCCGCCGGTGAAGCGTTACGTCTCCGAATGCCTGGCCGGCAAATCCGGGCCGCGCGATGCGGATTTCAACATGCGCTGGATCGCTTCGCTGGTAGCGGAGGTACATCGCATCCTGGTGCGCGGCGGCCTGTTCATGTATCCGAAGGATTCCAAGGATCCGGCACGGCCGGGGCGACTGCGCCTGCTGTACGAAGCCAATCCGATGGCGATGATCGTCGAACAGGCGAGCGGCGCCGCCAGCACCGGCCGCCAGCGCGTACTGGATGTGCAGCCCGTGGCCTTGCATCAGCGCATTCCGCTCGTCCTCGGCTCGCGTTTTGAGGTCGAACGCATCGCGCACTATCACCGCGAATACGATGATGGCGCGGACCAGCCGTACACCTCGCCGCTGTTCAACACGCGCTCTTTGTTCACGCACGCAGCCTCGTGATCCCCGGAGATTGGCCCTTATGTCCATCAAACATCCGATCATCGCAGTCACTGGCTCCTCAGGCGCGGGCACCACTTCGGTCACGCGGACGTTCCAGTGGATCTTCGCGCGCGAAGGTGTCAAAGCCACCATCGTGGAAGGCGATGCATTCCATCGCTACAACCGCGCCGAGATGCGCGCTGCGCTCGCCAGCACAACCGCCGCTGGCAACGAACATCTCAGCCACTTCGGTCCGCAGGCCAATCTGTTCGAAGAACTCGAGACGCTGTTTCGCACCTACGCAGAAAGCGGCAGCGGGCGCACGCGCAGATATCTGCACGACGAAGCCGAAGCGGCGCTATACAGCCAGGAGGCCGGTACGTTCACGCCGTGGACGCAGGTCGATCCAGGCACCGATATGCTGTTCTACGAGGGCCTGCACGGCGCCGTGGTGACCGATCGCGTGAACGTCGCGCAGCATCCGGATCTGCTGGTTGGTGTCGTGCCCACCATCAATCTCGAGTGGATTCAGAAGCTGCATCGCGACAAGGCGCAGCGCGGCTACTCCACCGAGGCCGTGGTGGACACGATCCTGCGGCGCATGCCCGACTACGTGAACTACATCTGCCCGCAGTTCTCGCGCACGCACATCAACTTCCAGCGCGTGCCGACGGTGGATACGTCCAATCCGTTCATCGCCCGCTATATTCCCACGCCCGACGAAAGTTTCGTCGTGATCCGCTTCGCCAATCCCAAGGGCATCGACTTTCCGTATCTGCTGTCGATGGTCCACGGCTCCTTCATGTCGCGCCCCAACATCATCGTGGTCCCGGGCGGCAAGATGGAGCTCGCCATGCAGCTCATCTTCACGCCGATGATCCTGCAGCTGATGGACAAAAAGAAGCGGGCCGCGCGCGAGCTGGTGACGGCGTAGCCCGGATATTTCATGAAGACGCCCGGAATTCCAGCAATACCTTGATCCACTGGGTGCTTGCGGGAAAGCGGTAACGTGTCGCAGCCCGACCACGAGTCCTTCATGAAATATCCGAGCTACCCGCCTGCAGCGTGCACAGGTGGACCTCAGACGGTGCGAACAGCCGAATCGGCAGCTCACTCATGCCAACGCCATTGCTGACCAGCAGCTCTCCTCGAGCCAGGCGGAAGTGGCCGCCGCGCGCGTAACGTCGCGGGCCCGCACCACGCGGTAACACCACCGGACGACGGCCGGGCAGCGCGATCTGACCTCCATGGGTATGGCCGCAGAAGGCGATGTGAAATGCGTGCTCCGCGACGAGCTCGAGACCGTGCGGCGAGTGCATGAGCAACAGGCGCACGCCTTCCACCCCGCCAAGGGTACCGACCGGGTCGGGTGCGCCTGTGCCGGGCTCGTCCAGCCCGCAGACGACGACTTCATCGAAGGGAGCGGGCAAGCGAACGGACTCGTTCACCAGCGGCCTCACTCCAGCAGCAACCAGCGCCTGCGCGATAAACGAATCGTCGACCCACAGATCATGGTTGCCGAAAACGGCGAACATTCCCAGCGGCGCTGCGGTCGCACGCAAGTGCGCCGCCAGAGGCTCGATGTGACGATGGTGCATTGATATGTAGTCTCCCCCGAGCAGTACCAAGTGGGGCTCGAAACCGGCAATCGCCTCGAACGCCCGGCGCAGGAGACGTCGATCCGTGAGTGGTCCCGCATGAAAGTCGGATGCAAATGCGATGCGCAGCGGCACCTCTAGCGCGTGTGCGAGCGGCAACGCAAAATGCCGGCGGTCGACCACGAGCTTGCCTTGCAGCCGCAGATTGTAAGCCAGCCTGGCGGCCCACCTTTCGCGAAAGACAGTCGCCTCGATGCGTTCGGCCAGGCGTCTCCAAGGCGAGTTGTACCGACCTCTTCCCATGTTGCGTCCAAGTTAGATGGTCATCACGGCGACGATAACCCGGGTCTGCGCTGACTTCTGTGCCACAATCCCAGAGGAATAATACGGGCGGAAGTTCCGCCTGCGAACCGCAATCGCGCAACTCCAGGCCCGCGCGGCCGAGGCCCTCACTTCTCGCCGATGATCGACCGGCTCCTGCATCCGTTCCAGACCGCCGAGACCAAGCGCCTCGCTCTGCTCTTCGCGGTCGTCTACTTCGCGCAGGGCATGTTCTATCTGCCCGACCAGGCGATCGTGATCGCGTTCAAGGATCGCGGACTGAAACCGGATCAAGTCGCTTATTTTTTTCTGCTCACCGCCATTCCCTGGTTCATCAAGCCGCTCTACGGCCTGGTCTCGGATTTCAT
>JBGQKF010000274.1:0-6316 GCA_041499435.1 Gammaproteobacteria bacterium | reverse complement strand
AGGTCAACCCGAAGGTCAAGTTCTCGGTGAGCTTCATCGGCTCCTGGTTCGATCCGCCCAAGGCCAAGGAAGCGGCCTTCGCCATGATCGACAAGGGCGTCGACGTGCTCTACGCGGAGCGCTTCGGCGTGTCCGACGCCGCCAAGGAGCGCGGCAAGCTCGCCATCGGCAACGTGATCAACACGCAGGACAAGTATCCCGACACCGTGGTCGCGTCCGCGCTCTGGAATATGGAGCCCACCATCAACCTCGCGATCAAAAACGTGAAGGAAGGCAAGTTCACGCCCGAGGATTACGGCAAGTATTCGACTATGAAGTACAAGGGCGCCGAGCTCGCTCCGCTCGGCACGTTTGAGAAGAAGGTGCCCGCGGATCTGGCGAAGAAGGTGAAGGAGAAGGAGAAAGCCATACTGGACGGCAAGTTCACCGTGCCGGTGAATGACGCCGAGCCTAAGTCGTCGATTTAGCCCGTAAGGGATGCGGCGAAAAGCGCCTCGCTGCCCTGGACCAGGAGCGAGGCGCTTTCGTATGCATGGAGGACCACGGTGACGATCGCACACGAGGCGCCGGATGGAGCGACGGGGCCGCAAGCGCCGGTGCTGCGCCTCCGCGGCATCACCAAGCACTTCGGCGCCTTGGTAGCGAACGACGACGTCTCGCTCGAGCTCGAGCGCGGTGAAGTGCTCGGCCTGCTGGGCGAGAACGGCGCCGGCAAGAGCACGCTGGTGAGCGTGCTGTTCGGGCACTATGTCGCGGACGCGGGTTCCATCGAGGTGTTCGAGCAGCCCTTGCCGCCGGGACAGCCGAAGGCGGCGCTCGCCGCCGGCATCGGCATGGTGCATCAGCATTTCACGCTGGCCGACAACCTCTCGGTGCTCGACAATATCCTGATCGGCACCGAAACGCTCTGGCAGCCGTTCTCCCGCCGCCGTGGCGCACGCGAAAAGCTGGCACGCACCGCCACGCAATTCGGTCTTGCCGTCGATCCCGATGCGCGCGTCGCCGATCTCTCGGTCGGCGAGCGCCAGCGTGTCGAAATCCTCAAGGCGCTCTATCGGGGTGCGCGCATTCTGATCCTCGACGAGCCGACTGCGGTGCTCACGCCGCAGGAGTCGCAGGCGCTGTTCTCGACGCTGCGCACGCTGGTCGCGGACGGCCTGTCCATCCTATTCATATCGCATAAACTGGACGAGGTGCTGGCGGCATGCCGGCGGGTCGCGGTTCTGCGCCAGGGCAGGCTGGTTGCAGTGCGCGAGGCGGCGAGCACCAGCAAGGCCGAGCTCGCCGAGCTGATGGTCGGCCGCCGCGTCGAAGCGGCGCAGCGGGACAACGCGGGGCCGAGTGTGGCCGCGGGTCCGTTGCTGGCGGTTGTCAACCTGGCGGCCGGCGCGAAGTTGAAGCGCGCGCAATTTTCCGTGGCGCGCGGAGAAATTTTCGGCATCGCCGGCGTCTCCGGCAACGGGCAGGCCGAGCTGGCCGACGTGTTGTGCGGACTGCTCGCGCCAGTGCGAGGCGAGATTCGCGTCGACGGTCGCACGCTCGCCGGGACACCGCACGCGTTCATCGAAGCGGGCTTTGGCCGTGTGCCCGAGGATCGCGCGGCGGTGGGCGTGATCGGCGATCTCTCCATCTGGGAGAACGCGGTCGCGGAGCGCTATCGCGATCGTGCATTCTCGCATCTGGGCTGGCTCGACCGTACCCAGGCGAAGGTCCGTGCCGCGCGGATCGTCGCGCAGTTCGACGTGCGTTGTTCGGGACTGGATGCACCGGCGCGCTCGATGTCAGGCGGCAACGTGCAGAAGTTGATCCTGGGGCGTGCGCTGATCAGCGAGCCGTCCGTGATCGTCGCCAATCAGCCGACCTGGGGCCTGGACATCGGCGCGGTCTCGTATGTTCATTCGCAGCTGCTCGCTGCGCGCAGCCGGGGCGCGGCGATTGTGCTGCTCTCCGAGGATCTCGATGAGCTGTTCGCGATCGCGGATCGCATCGCCGTGATGTTCCACGGCACGCTCTCGGAGGCCCGTACGTGCTGGAGCGTAGGCGATATCGGACTGGCCATGGCGGGCGCAGAGGCGGCTCAGGCCTAACCCGGACCGATAGCAGCATGCGCCTGGAGCAACGCACGCACACGCCGTATGCCGTCGCCATTGCAGCACCGGTGTGCGCGGTCGCGTTCACGCTGCTGCTCTGCGCGGCGCTGATCGTGTGGGCAGGTGCGCCGGTGGGACGCGCTTACATCGTGCTGTTCGACGGCGCGTTCGGATCCCGGTTTGCGATCGGCGAGACGCTGACGCGTGCCACGCCGCTGATCCTCACCGGGCTTGCCGCCGCCGTCGCCTTCCGCGCGCGCTTCTACAACATCGGCGCCGAGGGGCAGCTCTATCTGGGTGCGCTCGCTGCGGTTGCCATCGGCGGCGGTGGATTCGCGGCACCGTCCGTCGTCCTGTTCCCGCTGATGATCGCGGCTGGAATGGCCGCGGGTGCGATGTGGCTGCTGGTTCCGGCGCTCGCCAAGTCGCGGCTCGGCGTCGACGAAGTGGTGACCACGCTGCTGCTCAATTTCGTTGCGCTGCTGTTCGTATCGATGATGCTGGACGGCCCGATGAAAGATCCGACCGCGATGGGTTGGCCGCAGTCGGTCGCGATCGTCTCCGATCTGGAGTTCGGCAAGCTGCTCGAGCGCTCGCGTGTGCACTCGGGATTGATCTTCGCTGTGGTGCTGGCGGTGGCGCTGTGGGTCGTGAATGCGCGCACCACGTTCGGCTACGAGATGCGCGCGGTCGGCGCCAACGCCAGGGCGGCACGCTTCGCCGGGATTGCAGTGGACCGCGTCATGCTCAAGACCGCACTGCTGTCGGGCGCGCTGGCCGGGCTGGCGGGCGTAGGCGAAGTGGCGGGGCGCGCCGGTTATCTCACGCTCGACATGTCTCCGGGCTATGGCTACTCCGGCATCGTCATCGCGATGCTGGCCAGCTTGAACCCGCTCGGCGTGGTGCTCGCTGCGATCTTCGTAGCCGGCGTCATCGTCGGCGCCGATTCGATGAGCCGTGTCATCGGCGTGCCCTCGTATCTGGCCGATGTGATCGTGGCAATCTCATTGCTCTCGATGCTGGTCGCGACTATGCTGACCCGGTACAAGCTGCGCTGGTCATGAGCGAGCTCTACGACATCGTCGCGTCCACCGCTTTCTGGATCGCAGTGCTGCGCATCGCCACACCGCTGATCCTCGGCACGCTCGGCGTGCTGCTGTGCGAGCGCGCCGGTGTGCTCAACCTCGGCATCGAAGGCATCATGGTGGCCGGCGCGTTCTGCGGCTGGCTCGCCGTGTTCCACGGCGCGGGCCTGTGGACCGGCGTGCTGGTCGCCGCTTGCGCCGGTGCGATCTTCGGTCTGCTGCATGGTGTGCTGACCGTCGTCCTCGCGTTGTCGCAGCACGTCTCGGGGCTTGGCATCACGCTGCTCGCAACCAGTCTGTCGTATTACGCCTATCGCGTGAACTTTCCAAAGGTGAGCTCGCCACCGACGGTGGTGCCGTTTGGCGAAACGCACTGGTTCGACGCTCTGCCCGCGCTCGGTGCAGTGCTGGGTGCGCAGACGCCGCTCACTTTGCTCGCGTTGGCGATCGTGCCAGTGATCGCGTATCTGTTGAACCGCACGCCCGCCGGGCTGGCGGTGCGCATGGTCGTAGAGAATCCGGCAGCGGTGGAGGCGCAAGGCATCAGCGTCACGGCGGTGCGCATCGGCGCCATCGTCGCCGGCAGCGCGCTCATGGGCGTGGCCGGATCGTTCCTCACGCTGTCGGCGTTCAATGCGTTCTACTTCAACATGGTCAACGGGCGTGGCTGGATCTGTGTGGCGCTGGTGGTGTTCGCCTCCTGGCGTCCGGGGAAGGCGCTGCTTGGTGCGATTCTGTTCGCCGCATTCGACGCTCTGCAGTTGCGTCTGCAGCAGAGCTCCGCCGGCGGGCTGCCGTATCAGCTGTATCTGATGCTGCCCTACCTGCTGTCGATCATCGCACTCGCGCTGGTCGCGCGCAAAGCGGCGTATCCTCATGCGTTGATGAAGCCGTATCGCAAGGAAGAGAGATAGACATGCTGGATCTATTGCTCAGGAACGCCAATCTTCCCGATGGCCGCAGCGGCATCGACATCGCCATCGAGCACGGCCGCATCTCCGAGGTCGGGCCGCAGATCACCGCGCAGACGCGCGCGACCATCGATGCCGGCGGGCAGCTCGTCTCGCCGCCTTTCGTCGATGCGCACTTTCACATGGACGCGACGCTCTCGTATGGGCTGCCGCGGGTGAATCGAAGCGGCACTCTGCTCGAAGGCATCGCGCTGTGGGGCGAGTTGAAGCCGCAGCTCACACTGGAGGCGATTGTCGAGCGCGCGCTGGCGTACTGCGACTGGGCCGTTGCCAAAGGGCTGCTCGCCATCCGCTCGCACGTGGATGTGTGCGACCCGCGCCTGCTGGCGGTTGATGCGCTCCTCGAAGTGAAGCGGCGGGTAGCGCCGTATCTCGATCTGCAGCTCGTCGCCTTCCCGCAGGATGGCGTGCTGCGCTCGCCGGGTGCGGCTGCGAACCTGGAGCGCGCACTCGATAAAGGCGTAGAGGTGGTAGGCGGCATCCCGCATTTCGAGCGCACTATGGCCGACGGCGCTGAGAGCGTGCGCGTGCTGTGCGAGCTCGCCGCGCGACGCGGCCTGCGCGTGGACATGCACTGCGACGAAACCGACGATCCGCAGTCGCGGCACATCGAAACGCTGGCCGCGCAGAGCGTGCGCCTCGGACTGCAGGGGCGCGTCAACGGCTCCCATCTCACGTCGATGCACTCGATGGACAACTATTACGTGTCCAAGCTGATCCCGCTGATGGCGGAGGCGCAGGTGAGCGCGGTGGCCAATCCGCTCATCAACATCACGATCCAGGGCCGGCACGACACCTATCCCAAGCGCCGCGGCATGACGCGCGTGCCCGAGCTGCTCGCCGCTGGCATCCCGGTGGCATTCGGTCACGACTGTGTGATGGATCCGTGGTACAGCTTAGGCTCGGCCGACATGCTGGAAGTTGCGCACATGGGGCTGCACGTGGCGCAGATGACCGGTGAGGAGGCGATGCGCGCCTGCTTCGCGGCGGTGACGCAGACGCCGGCGGCGATTCTAGGGCTCGAAGGCTATGGCATCGCACCGGGCTGCAACGCGGACCTGGTGTTACTGCAGGCTCGCGATCCGATAGAAGCGATTCGCCTGCGCGCCGCGCGTCTAGCCGTGATCCGGCGCGGCAAAGTGATCGCGCAAAGCCCTGCAGCCACGACGACATTGCACCTGCCCGATCGGCCGGCGTCGATCAGTTTTCAACGTTAGGGAAGCTCTGATCAGAGCTTCCCTAACTTGACTCAAAGGAGTGAATCGCTCGTCGCGGCCGGAGAATTGGCTGCGCTCTTACAATCGCCGAGCCGTCTCGCCTGCACCATCTCGTAGTGCCGCTGATCTCCCGTGCGGGTTTCGCTCTCGATCGCGGCCAGCGCGAACAGCGGCAAGCCGATCCAGATGAGCTGCAACCTGCTGCAATGGAGCTTCATTGTGAATCCTCCGTGCGTTGCGAGCTCATGCCAGCTCGGCCAGCAACGCTGTGCGTACCTGCTGGTACTCGGCTTCGATGACGCTGAGCGACGGCACGTCTACGCCGATCGCCCCTGCGCGGGCGGCCGCTTCGAGCTTGCTGCACATCTTGGACAGCTCGATTGCGCCGAGGTTGGCGCTGCTCGATTTCAGCGAATGCGCGGCGTTGCCAACGCTGTCGAGGTCGGCGGCTGCCAGTCCCGCCGCGAGCTGCGCCAGCAGTGCAGGCACGGACTCCAGATAGAGCTGCACGATCTGCCCGAGCAGGTCAGGTGTGTCGCCCGCGAGGTCACGGATGGTCTGGATTGCTTCGCGTTGCAGGGTGCCCATGGTGAGAGCCGGAGGGAGCGCGCCATGTGAAGTCCGTCTCGAACATATCGACCTGATGCAGGAAAGCTTGAGGCCCCCTGAGCCCGTGGGTTCGCGTCACTCGCAGCTCGTTTCCGGCCTCCGGCGCGCCGGCACCGGGTCCGAGTTACAATGACGCGCCGTTCCCGCCTAAGGATGTCCGTGCCATGAAAATCTCCCGCATCAACCAGGCACGAAAATGGGCTGTGATGCTTTGCCTGCTGTTCCCGCTGCATTGCGGAGCCGAGCAGTTTGTGGAAATCTCGGTAGAGATAGAGAGCTTTGGTTACCGCCTGCAGGACACCAATTCTATTGCTGTAGCAAAGCCCAAGACAACCAGGGTGGTT
>JBGQKF010000273.1:0-6389 GCA_041499435.1 Gammaproteobacteria bacterium | reverse complement strand
TGTTTTGCGCCGCGGGCATCGCGGCCGCCCTGGGATGGATCCCCACCTCGATGGGCGGCAGCGACGACCCGAAGCCCATTGAGTTGACGGCTGCGCCGGCTCAGTCAGGCGACGCGGAAGCACATGCGGACCTGGTGCAGACGCCAAACAGGAAGGCCAGACCAACGCGGTGCAACGATTGCGGCGTAGTGGAGTCGATACGGGAAATCGCAGATCCCAGCGAAGCGAGCAACGCGGTTCGATGCGAGACCCGCGGCAATCCAGCGGAAGGCATTGCAGGGGGCAACCAGGAGGAAGAAAGCGTAGCTATTGCGACCCTGGTGGCCTGGCATGTGTACGCCCGCACCGGTATGGGCTGCGGCGATGAGGGCACGCTCGCGCCCTCGAGTCGACACAGCTCGACCCTGCACTATGAAATCGTCGTTGTCTTTCGCGATGGTTCACGTCGGGCCTTCAGGGATGTCGTCAACGAATCGAGAGTGCCGACGTGGCGGCTTGGCGACAGAGTCAAAATCATGACCGAAGTAATCTAACCAGCATTTCTCAAACCGCCGCCCCCACATAGCACCTTCGTCGTGACAGGTTCAAGCTCGCAACGCTGCATCACACGCTCGTGATCAGCACATGATGCGTCTCGCTCAGCGGGTCAGGTTCCTGACCAGCGCTCGCGCCTCGCGAGCATCGATGATCCACCCTCTCTCCTGCTGAGCAAACGGTCTTTGCAGGAGACCGGAGAGCACCAGGCTGAGCGGTCCGCTCACGCGGAGGCAGGGGACCAACCGATAACTGCGCCTGGCGACATCCGGAACTGACGACACATCGACGAAGCCAGCCGTGTAGGGCACTCCCGCCGCACGCAACACATCGGCCAGCGCCAGCGTTATATCGAAGTTGGAAGGAAGATGGTTCATTATCGTTTCACCAAGCGAGGGACCGGCTTCGCCGATCCCTCGTCGGTCCGGTCGGCTTTATTACATGCCCATACCGCCCATGCCCCCCATGTGCCCGTGTTCCCCGGACTCTTCCTTCGGTGCAGAGGCCACCATCGCGTCGGTGGTGAGCATCAGCGATGCCACAGAACCCGCGTTCTGCAACGCTGAACGGGTGACTTTGGTCGGGTCAAGCACGCCCATCGCCACCAAGTCGCCGTACTCACCCGTGGCCGCGTTGTAGCCGAAGTTACCCTTTCCTTCCACCACCTTGTTCAGCACCACCGATGGTTCGTCACCGGCATTCGCGACAATCTGACGCAACGGTTCCTCGACCGCGCGCAGCACGATCTTGATGCCGGCGTCCTGATCGGGATTGTCGCCCTTGAGGTCCTTCAGGTTGGCCCGCGCACGCAGGAGCGCAACACCGCCACCGGCCACGATGCCTTCTTCCACAGCCGCCCGAGTGGAATGCAGCGCATCGTCAACACGCGCTCGCTTTTCTTTCATCTCCATCTCGGTGGCTGCGCCGACTTTGATCACCGCTACGCCGCCCGCGAGCTTGGCCATCCGCTCTTGCAGCTTTTCGCGGTCGTAGTCGCTCGTCGTGTCGTCGATCTGCTTGCGAATCTGCTTGACGCGCCCTGCGATGCCCTCCTTGTCACCGGCTCCGCCGATAATCGTGGTGTTCTCCTTCGCCACATCGGCGCGCTTGGCTTGACCGAGATCCTTCAGGGCCGCCTTCTCCAGCGACAGGCCCACCTCCTCGGCGATCACCGTGGCGCCGGTAAGGGTCGCGATGTCCTCCAGCATGGCTTTGCGGCGGTCGCCGAAGCCCGGTGCCTTGACGGCGCAGGTCTTGAGAATGCCGCGGATCGAATTGACCACCAACGTGGCGAGCGCTTCGCCATCAACGTCTTCAGCGATGATCAGCAGCGGACGCCCAGCCTTAGCGACCTGCTCCAGGATCGGCAGCAGATCGCGGATATTCGAGATCTTCTTGTCGTACAGCAGCACGTAGGGATTTTCCAGCGCGCAGATCTGCTTTTCCGGATTGTTGATGAAGTACGGCGACAAGTAACCGCGATCGAACTGCATGCCTTCCACGATTTCCAGCTCATCGGTGAGCCCGGAGCCGTCCTCCACGGTAATCACGCCTTCCTTGCCGACCTTGTCCATGGCTTGAGCGATGCGCTCGCCGATGGAAGCATCGGCATTGGCGGAGATGGCAGCGACCTGCGCGATCTCTTTGCTGGTCGTGGTCGGCCGGGAGATTTTCTTGAGCTCGTCAACGATCGCGATCACGGCTTTGTCGATGCCGCGCTTCAAGTCCATCGGGTTCATTCCGGCGGCCACGTATTTCATGCCCTCCTGGAGGATCGCCTGGGCAAGTACGGTGGCGGTAGTCGTTCCGTCACCGGCCACTTCGGAGGTTTTCGAAGCGACCTCCTTCGCCATCTGCGCGCCCATGTTCTCGAAGTTGTCCTGCAACTCGATTTCCTTGGCTACCGTCACGCCGTCCTTGGTGATTGTGGGTGCGCCGTAGGCACGGTCCAGCACCACATTGCGGCCCTTCGGGCCCAACGTGACCTTGACTGCATCGGCCAGGATATTGACACCGGCGACCATGCGGTTGCGCGCGGCGTCGCTGAAACGTACGTCTTTAGCTGCCATTTTCTATTCTCCAAATGCGTTGTGCGCGTACGACGAGGCTCAACTCTCGACGACGCCCATGATGTCTTCTTCGCGCAGCACCAGCTGCTCTTCGCCGGCAACCTTCACGGTCTGACCGGCATACTTGCCGAACAGCACGCGATCGCCGACCTTCACCGCCAGCGGACTCACCTTGCCATCTTCGAGGACCTTGCCCTTGCCGATGGCAAGGACCTCGCCTTGATCAGGCTTTTCGGCAGCGGTGTCGGGAATCACGATCCCGGATGCGGTCTGGCGTTCTTGATCGAGGCGCTTGACGATGACGCGATCATGCAATGGACGGATCTTCATACTGTCTCCTGAAAGGGGCACAGGCGGACAGCTACAGACCGTCGCCGCGTGTGATGGGCGTGAAAAAGCGGAAAGGCGAGGCGTTTAGCACTCGGCCCATGAGAGTGCCAAGCATACTCTCATTATCCCCAACGCGGTGCTTTATCTGGTACAGCGTGCACGGCTTGTGCGCCGTTTCTCACTTAAGTACGATGCGTGAGCCTTCCTACCGCAGTCGGCTTGACGAAAGACGATCGCCGAGTGCAGCGACAGCATTCCATGTCAGACTTCGACGTCATCGTCATCGGGGCCGGCGCAGCGGGCATGATGTGCGCCGCCATCGCCGGGCAGCGTGGACGCCGCGCGCTGCTGATCGATCATGCAGCGAAGCTGGGCGAAAAGATCCGCATCTCAGGCGGCGGCCGCTGCAACTTCACCAACATCCACTGCACGCCCGAGCATTTTCTCTCTCAGAATCCCGACTTCTGCCGCTCGGCCCTGGCCCGCTACACGCCCCGCGACTTCATCGCGCTGATCGAGAAGCACCGCATTGCTTATCACGAAAAGAAGCTGGGTCAGTTGTTCTGCGATGGAAGCGCGCAACAGGTGATCGGCCTGTTACGCTCCGAGTGCGACACCAGCGGCGTCCAGTGGCGCATGCCCTGCAGCGTGAAGGTGATTCGCAAAGCCGGAGATACGTTCGTCGTGAATACCGACAACGGTGAGTTCGAAAGCGCATCGCTGGTGATTGCAACCGGCGGGCTCTCGGTACCCAAGCTCGGCGCGGGCCCTTTCGGGTACAGAGTCGCGGAGCAGTTTGGCCTGTCGATCGTCGCTCCGCGGCCCGGGCTTGTGCCGCTGGCCTTCGACGCGGATGAGCTCAACCGCTACGGCGATCTCGCGGGCGTATCGGTGGACGCAGCGGTGAGCTGCAACGACGGGCGCTTCCGCGAGAATCTGCTGTTCACTCATCGCGGTGTGTCAGGGCCTGCGATCCTGCAGATCTCGTCGTACTGGACGCCAGGACAGCCGATCCACATCGATCTGATGCCAGCACATTCGGCGGAAGCGGTTCTGTTCGAGCATCGGCGCAGCGGCGCGCTGCCCGCAGCAGTGCTTTCCGCAACCCTGCCGCGTCGCTTCGCGCAGCAGTGGTGCGCAGCGATGGGTGCGGTGCAGCCTTTGGATCAGATGAGCGACAAAGGGATTCGTGCCCTCGCCGGGAAGGTGCACGACTGGGAGGTGAAGCCGTGCGGCACTGCCGGCTACGTGAAAGCGGAGGTAACGCTCGGTGGGGTGGACACTGACGAGCTGTCTTCGAAAACGATGGAGGCCAAGCGCCTGCCGGGACTCTACTTCATCGGCGAGGTGGTGGACGTCACCGGCCAGCTCGGCGGATTCAACTTCCAATGGGCGTGGGCATCGGGTTTCGTCGCCGGTCAATACGTCTAAGAACTCGAGGTCGGCTCGTCACCGCTCCCCCCAGCATCTCTTCCACCATCGAGGGAGAGGGGAGTGCTCACGATAGCGCATTGAGCGCGACTTCTGCCTTTTCCAGCCAGGACTGCATGTCCATCTCGCGGAACATGCGTGCTGCGGCCTCGACGTGCTCTCGTCGCTCCTGCTTTCCGCCGTCAGCCAGCATGGCGAGAGCCAGATGGCACATGCCCACAAGCGGACGCATCCCGAGTTGTTTCGCCAGGTCCATGCCATCGCGATAAGCTGTCCGAGCTAGGTCTTTCTCATCAGCGCTCCCGGTTGCGCGCAGGTTGCCCAGCAGGTAAAGGGCCCAGGACCGGGAGCCGTGCTGATGGTATCGATCCGCCATGGCAAGGGCATCGTGCAGCTCGGCGAGCCCGTCTTCTCGCCTGCCGACCAGACCGTAGGCTTCTCCCAAGTGCGCATGGACCATTGCATTGTTGCTGCCAATTCCCAGCGCTCTGGCTTCTTCCAGCAACCGGATCGATTGCGCCAGACGGTTCCGCGTGTTGAGCGCGTAGCCGAGGCGCCATGCGCACTGAAGTCTAAGCACGGGGATGTCCGCCTCGCGTGAGATTTGCATGCTGTGCTCCAGCAGCGGCATTGCACGTTCGAGGTCACCCTTGCGTAGGTACACCAGGCCGAGGTGCTCGGCCGCATAGCCGCGCATGTAGGCGAGTCCCAGGTCTGCGGCCAGGCGTTCGGCATGAATGCCCTGCTCCAGAGCGCTCTCGAACTCCCCAAGCTCGGCAAAACACCAGGTAAGCACGCTCTTGGATAGGACCGCGTAGTAGGGAAAGTGCAGACGATCGGGATGCACGGGCCCCGGACCTGCTTCCGTGCTCTCATTCATGACCGAGTGCTGTGCGGGCTGCATACCGTGCCTGAAGAATTCGATCGCCCTCCGATAATCACCCTGAAACGTCAGCGCATCGAGGATGTAGTTCTCGCAGGCGACGACCAACCGCCTGTCGCCGAGCTGCATTGCCACGGCGAGGGCCTGCTTGTCATATTCCTCGGCCTCGCGCGAGTCGCCGGTGTTGTTGCACGCAAGGCCCAACGTGCCATACGCCCAGCCCATGCGCAGCGGATCACCGAGCTTCTTCGCCATCCGCTCGGCTTCCCTGGCGCACTCCAGCAGTCGGGGCCACTTGCACAGGGGAATGAGGCTCGACCGGAGCACGAGACGAACGTCGATGGCCTGCTCGAGCGTTTCGCGGGTCTCCGAGAGTTGCGCCAAGGCGGCAGTGACGTGCTCATAGAGCGTAACCGCCTCCCGGTTGGCGGATCGTGCAAAGGCCTTTTCGGCGGCCCGACGCGAATAGGTCACCGCCTTCTGCCAGACCTCTCCGCGGAACGCGTGGTGCGCAAACTGCTCGACGTTCTCGTTGAGCCTGGCTGCGTAGAGCTGCTCCATCGCGTCGAGAATGCGTGCGTGCAGCGCCCGGCGCCGCTCCTGCAACAGACTACCGTAGGCGACTTCGTGGGTCAGTGCATGCTTGAAGGTATATTCCAGGTCCGGGAACAGGCTCACCTCGTACACAAACTCCGCCGCCTGCAGATCGATCAAGGCTTGGCGCAATGACGCCTCGGGCAGCTCGGCAATGGCCTGCAGCAGTGAGAAGGGCACATCTTTGCCGACCACCGCTGCCGCCTGCAACAACCGTTTGTCTTCAGGCGAGAGTCGGTCGATGCGTGCGGCCAAGATTGCCTGCACCGTCGCTGGGACTTCGATGCCAGAGGCATGGGCACCGAGGCGATAGGCGCCGCGACTGCCCTGCAGGTCTCCCGCTTCCAGCAACGTTCGCACGCTCTCCTCGAGGAACAGAGGGTTGCCTTCGGTACGCTCGATCAGCATGCTCTTGAGCGGCAGCAGCGATGCGTCATCTCCGAGCAGCGCATGCAGCAACGCCTCGGCGTTCTCTCCCCGCAACGGGTCGATGCGCACTTGTGCGTAGTAGGTCTTGGCACTCCAGTGGTGTTGATACTCGGGCCGAT
>JBGQKF010000272.1:0-6399 GCA_041499435.1 Gammaproteobacteria bacterium | reverse complement strand
ACCACGCCTTCCCATCCCGAACAGGACCGTGAAACGCAGTCGCGCCGATGATAGTGCGGGGTATACCGCGCGAAAGTAGGTCATCGTCAGGACCCTATAAAAGCGAACCCCCTGGTGCGAATGCCCAGGGGGTTTCGTCTTCATAGCCTCCTGACGACAGACCTACTTTCGGAACGACAACCTGCGCAGGCATGTTGCGGGGTTGCGGCGGACACTAACCTGCACTGCGCGCAGGTTATGTGGGAGCCAAAGTAGGTCATCGTCGGGACCCGAGGAACATGCCCCACGCATAAGGACGCGTACGTTTTGCGGTGCTGGCCAAGGTATTCGTCACGGCGACTGCGCGAAATGCCTGGAATCATTGTTTGACGTGTTCGATGCGGTTGTCGCCACAGGGAACGCCCGGGGCGAACCGAGGGCCTGTGGTTCTCCTATCTGCACTGCTCTTGAGGTCCTTGCATCGTCGAAACGACAGCGGAATATCCACCGCCCGGCGCGTACGCTGCTGTCCACAAGGCGGCTCTGAGCAAGCGCGCGTCCCCTACCAGACCAACCGGCCCCCTCTCGGTCTGCGGCTGCGGTCTGCGGCTGCGGTCTTGGAATCCCCCTTTGCATCTGTTACACTTTCAAAATTAAGAACTTTAATGGGCTTCACACGCCCATTTTTTATTTGTATTTGCGATGCTGATGGATGAAAACGCCCTTACCGCCTTGCTGAGGCGGACGCTCGCCAGCCTGGGATTCGAGCTGGTCGATGCAGAGCTTTCGCGCAGCGGCGGGATGATTCGCATATTCATCGACCGGCCGGGCGGGATAACTGTCGACCACTGCGCGCAGGTGAGCAACCATCTGACGCGCTTGTTGACCGTCGAGGAAGTCGATTACAGCCGGCTTGAGGTGTCCTCCCCTGGACTGGATCGCCCGTTGCGGCAGCCGGATGATTTCCGTCGCTTTGCGGGCGAGCGCGTGCAGGTGCGCATGCGGGTGCCGGTGGACGGGCGCAAGAATTTCGTCGGTGTCCTGCGCGGGGCGAGCGACGGGCAAGTCGAGCTGGAAGTCGATGGCGCGCTGGTGTCGTTGAAGCTCGCGCAGCTTGATAAGGCGCGGTTGGTGCCTAATCTATAGCGGAGACCATTATGAGCCGAGAGATCCTGCTGCTGGTAGATGCGCTTGCGCGTGAGAAGAACGTCGAAAAGGACATCGTCTTCGCTGCGCTCGAACAGGCGCTCGCGTCGGCAACGAAGAAGCGCTTCCGCGAAGACGTGGACGTGCGCGTCGAGGTCGACCGCAACAGCGGCGACTACAACTCCTTTCGCCGGTGGCACGTGGTGCCCGAGGAAACACTGGAGGCCGCCGATCGCGAGATGACCCTGGAGCAGGCCCACGCCGTCCTCCCCGACATCCAGCTCGATGAGTACATCGAGGAGCCGTTGGAGCCGGTAGAGTTCGGGCGCATCGGTGCTCAGACCGCGAAACAGGTCATTCTCCAGAAGATCCGCGACGCCGAGCGTGAGCAGATTCTCAATGACTTCCTGGCGCGCAAGGAACACCTTGTAACCGGGACCATCAAGCGCATCGAGCGCGGCAACGCCATCGTCGAGTCTGGCCGGATCGAGGCGGTGCTGCCACGCGACCAGATGATCCCGAAGGAGAATCTGCGTGTTGGCGATCGCGTACGGGCATTCCTCCTGAAGATCGATCGCAGCAGCCGGGGTCCGCAACTGGTTCTGTCGCGCGTCGCTCCGGAATTCCTGATCAAGTTGTTCGAGCTGGAAGTCCCGGAGATCGAGGAAGGCCTGCTGGAAGTGAAAGCAGCCGCCCGCGATCCCGGCTCGCGCGCCAAGATTGCAGTGAAATCCAACGACGCGAGAATTGATCCGATCGGGACCTGCGTCGGCATGCGCGGTTCGCGCGTGCAGGCCGTCACTTCCGAGCTGGCGGGCGAGCGTGTCGATATCATCCTGTGGTCAGCAGACCCCGCGCAGTTCGTCATCAATGCGCTGGCGCCGGCCGAGGTCAGCAGCATCGTGGTGGACGAAGACCGCCACAGCATGGATATCGTGGTCGATGAAGAGAACCTGGCGCAGGCGATCGGGCGCAACGGTCAGAACGTACGGCTCGCGAGCGAGCTGACCGGCTGGGAGCTCAATATCATGACCGAGGAGGAGTCGCAGCGGAAGAACGAGGAGGAATCGGCCGTCGTAAAAGGCCTGTTCATGGAGAAGCTGGACGTCGATGAAGAGGTGGCTGACATACTGGTGCAAGAAGGTTTCAATACGCTGGAGTCGGTGGCCTATGTCCCGATCAACGAAATGCTGGAGATCGAGAGTTTCGATGAAGAGACCGTCAACGAGCTGCGCAGCCGAGCGCGCAACGCGCTGCTGATGCAGGCGATCGCGAGCGAGGAGAAAGTGGAAGAAGTCGCCTCGGATTTGCAGGCGCTCGAAGGCATGGATGGACAAACCGCCCGCGTGCTGGCGGCCAAAGGCGTGCGCACGCAGGAGGATTTGGCTGAGCTCGCGGTCGATGACCTGATCGAGCTCACCGGGATGGATACAGAGCGCGCAAAGACTCTTATCATGGCGGCGCGCGCGCCGTGGTTCGCATGAGGGAGCTTGGGTAACGATTCGATGCTGGCGATAAGAGGTATATAGGATGGCACAGACAAACGTCGCTCAGTTCGCGAAGGAGCTTGGGGTTCCTTCGTCGTTGCTGCTCGAGCAATTGCAGGCGGCCGGGGTGAGCAAGCAGCTGGTGGACGACACGCCGCTCACCGAGCAGGACAAGACCCAGCTGCTGGAGTACTTGCGCCGCGTCCATGGCACCAAGGAAAGCAAGAATAAGATCACGCTGACCCGCCGCGAGACGAGCGAGATCAAGAAGGCGGACAGTACCGGCAAGGCGCGCACGATTCAGGTCGAGGTGCGCAAGAAGCGGGTCCTGGTCAAACGCGAAGCGAGCCCCGCTGCTCCCGCCGAAGCGCCGCCACCACCGGCGCCGCCGCCGGCGATCGATGCGGAGCAGACCGCCATCCGTGAGGAAGAGGCGCGCAAGCAGGCCGAGCTGATCGCCCGCCAGGCGGCTGAAGCCGCCGCCAAGCTGGACCGGCAGAAAAAGCGCAAAGAGACCCACGATGAAGCCGCTGAAGCGGCGGCGGTCGCGGTGAAGGCGGTCGAACCACGGCCCGAAGAAAAGCCGGCTGCTGCCGAGTCCCCTGCCGCCGCGGCGCCTGCCGAGGCTGCGCCGGCGAAAGTCGATCCCAAGGCGGCGACGGGCACGCTGCACAGGCCCGCGGCGGCCAAGCCTTCGGAGACGACCGATCGGAAGGCAGCGAAGAAGACGACCAAGGATACCGGCTGGCGCGACGAGAGCGCGAAGAGACGCGCGATCAAGACGCGCGGTGTCGATGCTCCTTCGGCCGGCTGGCACGCACGCAAAGACCGCCACGGCAAGTCTCGCCAGGATGCCAATGTCGCGCAGCATGCCTTCTCGTTGCCAACCGATCCGATCGTGCACGAGGTGCTGGTCCCGGAGACCATCACCGTTGCCAACCTCGCGCAGAAAATGGCGGTGAAAGCCGCCGAAGTGATCAAGGTGCTGATGAAGCTCGGCACCATGGTTACGATCAACCAGGTACTCGACCAGGAGACCGCGATGATCGTGGTTGAGGAAATGGGCCACGTTGCCAAGCGCGCCAAGCTGGATGATCCGGAATCGTTCCTGAGCGAAGCCGAGCAGCAGCCGAGCGCCGTTGTGGCGGAGCCGCGCGCTCCAGTGGTCACGGTGATGGGCCACGTCGATCACGGTAAGACTTCGCTGCTCGACTACATCCGGCGCACCCGCGTGGCAAGTGGCGAAGCGGGCGGCATTACCCAGCACATCGGTGCTTATCACGTGGAAACCCCGCGAGGGATGATCACCTTCCTGGATACGCCAGGCCATGAGGCGTTCACCGCGATGCGGGCACGGGGCGCGCGCGTGACCGATATCGTCATCCTCGTCGTAGCGGCGGACGATGGCGTGATGCCGCAGACGATCGAAGCCATTCATCACGCCAAGGCCGCGAAGGTTCCTATCGTAGTCGCGGTCAACAAGATCGATAAGCCGGAAGCCAATCCGGAGCGCATACGGCAGGAGCTCGCGAGTCAATCCGTGGTTCCCGAGCAGTGGGGCGGCGACACCATGTTCGTCGACGTGTCTGCAAAATCGGGCGCCGGCATCGATTCGCTGCTGGAGTCGGTGTTGTTGCAGGCCGAAGTGCTCGAGTTGAAGGCGCCGAAGGCGGCTCCCGGCAAGGGCATCGTGATCGAGTCCCGCCTGGACAAGGGACGCGGGCCGGTGGCCACCATGCTGATCCAATCGGGTACGCTGAAGCGAGGTGACATCGTGCTTGCTGGTGCGGTGTTCGGACGCGTACGTGCGATGCTGGACGAGAATGCACACGCAATCAACGAAGCGGGTCCATCGATTCCAGTGGAAGTGCAGGGTTTGTCCGACGTGCCGCAGGCCGGTGAAGAGGTGATGGTGCTGGGCGATGAGCGGCGCGCACGCGAAATCGCCCTGTTCCGTCAAGGCAAGTTCCGCGATGTGAAGCTGGCGAAGCAGCAGGCGGCGAAGCTCGAAGGCATGTTCGATCAGATGGCGACCAGCGGCAGCAAGACGCTGTCGATGATCATCAAAGCGGATGTCCAGGGCTCGCAGGAGGCGTTGTCGCACGCTCTGCAGAAACTCTCGACCGAAGAGGTGCGGGTGAATCTGGTCCACAGCGGCGTAGGGGCGATCACCGAATCCGACATCAACCTCGCGCTCGCTTCCAACGCGGTGGTCATCGGCTTCAATACGCGTGCCGATAACATCGCCAAGAAGCTGATTGCCGCCCACGGGGTCGACGTGCGCTACTACAACATCATTTACGACGCCGTGGATGAGGTGAAAGCAGCGCTGTCCGGAATGCTGGCGCCGGAAAAGAAGGAAACGGTCACCGGAATGATCGAAGTGCGCCAGGTGTTTCACATCTCGAAAGTGGGCACTGTGGCGGGCTGCTATGTACTCGAAGGCGTCGTGCGCCGCAGCTCGCAGGTGCGTGTGTTGCGCGACAACATCGTGATCCACACGGGCGAGCTCGATTCGTTGAAGCGCTTCAAGGACGACGTACGCGAAGTCAAAGGCGGCTTCGAATGCGGGCTGTCGGTGCGGAACTTCAACGACCTCAAGATCAGTGATCAACTCGAGGCGTTCGAAGTGGTGGAAGTGGCGCGCACGCTGTGAAGCGTGGAAGCGCATCTGCGCGCGATGTCACGTGACTTTGCCCGCGCTTCGCGCGTCGCCGATCAGATCCAGCGTGATTTGTCCGAGCTGATACGCCTGGAGGTCAAAGATCCGCGGGTGAGCCTGGTTACCGTAAGCGTGGTTGAGGTCAGCCGTGACCTTTCCCACGCCAAGGTCTACGTGACCTCGATGGCGCCGGAGCGGGACACCGAACACACGACTGCAGCGCTGCAGCATGCAGCCGGGTTTCTGCGCTCGCAGCTCGCCCGCACGCTCAAGCTGCGTACCGTTCCCCAGCTGCAATTCGTATATGATGTCTCGGTGGAGCGGGGCATACGTCTGTCGCAGCTGATCGACCAGGCCGTTGCCGAAGATCTCGCACGCCCTCACGATGAGTCCGAATAATTCAGCCCAGGGTAGCGGTGAGAGCGGGGTACTGCTGCTCGACAAGCCGTCTGGGATGAGTTCCAACACCGCCCTGCAGTATGTGCGCCGGCTTCTGGGACGGGTTAAGGGCGGGCATACCGGGACGCTCGATCCGCTGGCCACAGGTTTACTGCCAATTTGTCTGGGCGAAGCGACAAAATTCTCCGGCGGCCTGCTGGTAGCGGACAAGACTTACGATGCAGTAGTGCGGCTCGGGACAGCGACCACGACCGGCGATGCGGAGGGCGAAGTTGTCTTCCAGGGGATTGTCGGGGGCTTGGAAGAGCGCGTGGACGAGGTATTGCAGGAGTTTCGCGGCGAGATCGAGCAGATGCCGCCCATGTTCAGCGCTTTGAAGCACCACGGGCGTCCCCTCTACGAGTATGCGCGCCGAGGGGAGGACATCGAGCGCCGGGTCCGCAAGGTGAGCATCTACGAGCTCACGGTGCTCAAACGAAACTTCCCCGACATCACCCTGAGGGTTCGTTGCAGCAAAGGAACGTATGTGCGCTCTCTGGCGCACGACCTGGGGGTTCGGCTGGAGTGCGGCGGGCATCTGACTGCGCTGCGCCGTACGGGAGTCGGCTCGCTGCGGATCACGGACGCGGCCTCGCTGGAAGCTCTCGAGGCCATGGAGCAAAGCGCACGCTGGTCGCGCGTGCGCGGCACGGACCTGCTGCTGTCCCATCTGCCAGCGATCGTCTT
>JBGQKF010000271.1:0-6413 GCA_041499435.1 Gammaproteobacteria bacterium | reverse complement strand
GCGACAACTCGCCGGACGCGTGGGCATCGATTTGTTTGCCGGCCCCACAGAAACGCTGGTGATCGCCGATGATTCGGTCGACGGGCAGATGTGTGCGACCGATCTGTTGGGGCAGGCCGAACACGGTCCCAACTCGCCGGCGATTCTGCTCACCAACTCGGAAAAGCTCGCGCGCGACACCATGGCGCAAGTGGCAAAGCAACTCGAGACGCTAGCCACCGCGAAAGTGGCCGGACAGGCGTGGAACGATTATGGTCAGGTCATCGTCTGCGACAGCTTTGATGAGATGGTACAGGAGGCCGATCGCATCGCCTCCGAGCACGTGCAGGTGATGACGCGCGACCCGGAGTATTTCCTGCAGCGCATGACCAACTACGGCGCGTTGTTCCTGGGACCGGAAACCAATGTCAGCTACGGCGACAAGGTGATCGGCACCAACCACACGCTGCCCACCAAGAGGGCCGCGCGCTACACCGGCGGGCTGTGGGTCGGCAAGTTCATCAAGACCTGCACGTATCAGCGCGTGAAGCCCGAGGCCTCGGCGATGATCGGAGAATACTGCTCGCGCCTGTGCGCGCTGGAGGGATTCGCGGGTCATAAGGCGCAGGCCGATTTGCGCGTGGCGCGCTACGGACATCTCAAGCCGGGGACGCATCGCTAACCACCCGAGAGCATGCAAGGCAAAGTCGTCGTCATCACCGGTGGCTCCGGGGGTATCGGCTCCGAGATCGCCCGTCAGTTTGCCAACGCGGGTGGTACAGTCATCATCACCTACCGTAACGCGAAGGAGGCAGCCGAACGCCTGCTCGCGCAGCTATCCGGCAGCGGGCACTGGTCGCGGCAGCTCGACGTCGACGACACGGCTGCATTGAACGCGCTCGCGTCCGACGTGAGCAGCAGGCAGGGTCGCTGCGACGTGCTGGTCAACTGCGCCGGGACCACGCGCTTCGTGGCGCATGGCGACCTCGAGGCCTTGGATGACGAGCTGATCGATCGCATCTTTCGCGTAAACTGGCGGGGCGCGTTCGCAGCGGTACGTGCGTTTCGTCCGTTGCTAGAGCAGACCGGCGATGCGCTCGTGGTGAACATATCTTCGATCGCGGGTGTCACGGCAATAGGCAGCAATATCGCTTATTGTGCATCCAAGGCCGCGCTCGACTCGATGACCAAGTCGCTGGCGCGTGCGCTCGCGCCGGCGATCCGCGTGGTGTCGGTCTCACCCGGATTGGTGGACACCGAATTCGTGCGTGGACTGGATCAAAGGTGGCGCGACGAGCAGGCCAGGCGCACGCCGCTGGGCAGGCTCGCCACACCGCAGGAAGTGGGCGCCGCTGTGCTGGCGGTGGCCACTACGCTGAAATACTCCAACGGCTGCATCATTGCGGTGGACGGCGGTCGTCCGCTCACCTGATTGCTTTGCCAAGCAGAAGGTCTTTTGCCCGATGTCACAGAGCAGTGCGCTGTACGACGAAGTGATCCTCGATCACATCAAAAACGCCCGCAACTACCGGCAGATCGAGCACGCCGATCGGCAGGCGGAGGGCGTAAATCCGCTGTGCGGCGACAGCTTTACGGTGTACGTGAATCTGGATGGTGAGACTATCCGCGAGGCAGCTTTCCAGTGCTCATGCTGCGGAATTTCCATGGCCTCGGCCTCGGTGATGACCGAAGCGGTACGCGGGCAGACGATAGAGCGTGTGCGTGCGCTGTATGAGCATTTCATCCGCCTGCTGACCGACGAGGATATGCCGCAGGCCGCGGATGACATGGACGAGCTCGCTGTGCTGGGTGTAGTGCGCGACTTCCCATCGCGGCGCAACTGCGCAGCGCTCGCGTGGCATACACTGGCCGCAGCGCTGGACGGCCGCACGCACACGTCGATCTAGCCCATCGGTCTAGCCAACGCTGTCGTTCTCATCTAACTCTGCTGAGTCGCGCTCTCGGTGGCTGCGGCGGCCGCCGGCTCCTGCATTTGCTTCACCAGACGCCAGGCCATCCACCCGAGCACCGTCACGCCCACCAACAGCGCGCTCCACAGCGACCAGACTTTGCGATCGTGTGGCGGTTGCAGACTCGTTGCTCCACCGAGCAGGTGCTCGGGCAGCGTCTGCGCTGACGGCAGCCGCGGGCGTGCATCATTGCGCCAGCCCGGGACCAGCGTTTCGATCGGGTACGCGGCCGGCAATGCACGCGCGCTGCCGTATGCGATTTGAAACGGCCCATCGCCGCGCGCCGCGAATACGATTTGTTGTGGAACCCAGCCTGCATACAAAGTGGGCGTGCTGTTACCCAGGCCGCCGCCGCGTTGATCCACGCGCAGCAACCAGTAACGCTCGCTATGCATGCCGACACTCGACTCCGGACTCATCACCTGATGACCGTCGCGGGTTAGTCGATACACGACGGTGTGCGCAACCGAGCGCCATGGCTCGGATGCGGTCGAGCGCACCAGTAGCTCGACCGTTGCGATCGTGTTGTTCTGCACGAGTCCGATGCGCACGCGATCGACTGGATAGGGGCCGCCGAGGTCGAAGCGATACTCGCCGGGGTTATCGCCCGCGTCGGCATTCACTTCCATCCAGTTGCGCGGCGCTTCGACGGCAATCTCGCCCCCGCGCAAACTGGCAGCGCTGAGATCGAGCTGTGCATCGGTCTCTGCGTTCTGCTCCCCTTGCGTATCGGCTATCGAGAGCCGAAGATATCTGGAGGTGCGCGGCGAGAACTCGATCGCGCGCTGCTCCAGCCGCTGACCGCCATAGTCCACACGCACCAGCGGAGCACGTGCGTTCACGCTCGACCACGTCTTCAGGTCCTCGCTGGCATCCAGACGCACATTGATGGCGAAGCTTGTGCTCTTCTGCCGCCAGTCGAGCAGTAGCACTTGATAGGGCTTGTTTACCGCGCCGGCATCGATCAGGTACGCCAGCAGGCGCCGCTTGCCGACAGGTTTGTGGTTGTCGCTTGCTACGCTGACCACGGTCGCGCCGGAGCCCTTCTCCACTTTGAGCTGCACCGCGTCTATCGCCTGGTTCTGATTGCCGTAGACGGGAAAGAAGCGCACCGCCACTGGCGCAGGCATCTGCGACCGGCGTTCTCGTGCAGACTCGATCGCGAAGGGCACCAGCTCGCCTTGAGCATTGAACACCCGCATATCGCCGAGATCGCGCCGCGTGACGCCGCGGTAGACGGAAGCCGGAAGGTCCACTTCGTACAAGGCCTCACCCCCATCGATCTGAATCGGCGTCCCGTACGCGAAGTCCTGCGGCTGCTCGGCGGCCACACCGAACGCAGGCACCAGCAGCCCGATCCATACCACCCACTTCATTGACTTTGCTCCTGAGCTCGTGGCGGTACGGGCGACAGATAGCCGATGACCAGCATGAGCACGCCAACCCCGATGAAAGACACGATGCGTTCGATCCCGCTGATGCTGGACAGGTCGAGGAGGAACAGCTTCACCACCACCACGCCCATCAGCGACGCCCCGGCGATCCACAGCGGGCGCGCGCGCATGCGCGTTGCGACGACCATTGCGCACAACGCGAGGATACTCCAGAAAATCGACAATGCCGCCTGCACCAGCATCGACGAGAGCATCGTGTCCAGCCGGTAAGGCACGCTCGCCAGGTGATGGAGCGCCCGCAGCAGTGCGCCGTTGAGGCCGATGAACGCGACCGCGCCGATCAAGCCGTAGATGAGGAGCGGACTATCCGCTGCATAGTCGGCGATGTCCAGGCGCTTCAATCCCCGCAGCCATGTGACTGTGCAAAGCAACGCGGCGATCTGCGCGAGGTCGAGCGGGTTCAGCAACGGCACATAGGGCAGAGGGCTCGCATTGCCATCGCTCGCGGCATTGGCAAATACGATCCACGCGCACAGATAGATGGCAAGCGGCGCTCCCGCCGCCGTCATGTACGTTGGAATATGGCTACGCACCGGCCACGGTAGCCGCTCGGCCTGCGCAGACAACAACGCCAGCACAGCCGCAGGGACAAACGCCCAAGCGATGTGCCCCCATACCGGGCTCGCCTGCACCGCCTGGTTGATATTCCAGTTGAGCTCCCAAGAGCACAACGCGCAAAGCAACAGCAGCTGTCCGGCGTGCAGGAAGTCCAGATAGCGATGCTGCACCTCATCATGACGGCGCAAAATCCACAGATGAATCGCGAAGGCCGCCGGCCACGCAACCGCGCCGATGCGAGCGAGCGGATGCGTCTGCTCTGCGGCATCGACCAGCGCCAGCACGATCATCACCGGCAGCAACGCCAATGCCGGGAAGCGGGCATGCGGCCAGCTGATGCGCGTGTACAGCAGGCTGAACAGCAGGCTCGACGCCGTCGCGAACAGAAGCACAACATGATTCTGATCGGGCGTCGCTATGCGTACCTCGATCTCATGCAGGCCGCCGGCCGCCCACCATAACAGCGCCCAGACGAACACCGCTTTAGCGAGCGCAAGCTCGATCGCGTGCACGCGATCGAGCTTGCGCTCCAGGTACCAGTTGCAGAAGAAACCGGCGACGCTGATGAAGAGGCAGCCGAGATAGAAGCTGTTGAGCACCGGGACATCGCCGCGCCCACGATCGAACGCAAACAGAAATGCGAATCCGGCGGCGAGCTGCAGGAACAATCCGAACGCGCGCGCCAGGCGACGATCCTGCCGCACGCCGGTCCAGACGATGGCTGCACCCTCCAGCGCCCAGGTGGCGGAAGTCCAGCGTCCATCCAATGCGAGCGGGATGGCGAGCGTCGCGAAAATCACCCCGAGGGCGAGAAACGCCTCCACCAGCAACCGCTGATTGTCGCGCTGGCGCACGAACAGCCAGCGCGCAATCAGCAAATACACGAGGCTCAGCGCCACCGCGCTCCACGCAGCGCCATATTCCATGTTGCGCGTGAGCTGCGTTTGCAGGCCGAAAGCGACCAGCGGCGTACCGAAAACCAGCGTGCCGTCGACATAGCTCTTGAGCTCGGGAGCACGCCGGCGCGCGAACAGGATCGGGATGGCGAGATACATCGCGAAGAACAGCACCAGGAACGGCTCGGTGCTGGAGAAGAGCTCGGGCTGATAGTAGTGCGTTCCCCACAGCGTGCCGATGCCGAAGGTGAAAGCGAAGCCCAGTACGTTGAGCGGCCGCCATGCTTTGAACCACGCGATACCGAGGATGCCGAAGTTGAGCATCGCGTAGTAGCTGAACAGCATTACGTGGCTGCCCCCGCCGGTAGAGGCGAGAATCGGCGCGAGGAAACCGCCGCTCGCACCCAGCGCGGCGAGTGACTGCGCATCCTGCAGCACCGCGAGCGCGGCCGACAGCGCAGCAATAAAAAACAGCAGCACCAGCGCAGCCTCCGGGGGCAGCACGTGATAAAGCCGGAATGCCGCGAACACCGTCAGATAAAAGACGCCGATACCACCGCCTTGCAGAGCCAGCGCGTAGCCGGGACGTCTCAAGCGCAAACGCCATCCGATGATCAGCAGCACGATGGCAGCGACGCATACGCCGGTCAGTCGCAACTCGATCGGAACGTGAGTATGCTCGTACGCATACTTCAGCAGAAACGCGATGCCGAAGAACAGCACCACCACGCCTACGCGTACCACGGTGTTGCCGCCCATGAACCAGCGCCAGATGAAAGACGGCTCGCGCGGCGGCTTGGGTGCAGGCCGCAGGACACGAGCGGCCGCAGGCGTCGGCTCGACCGCGGACACGCTTGCAACCGCGGGCAATGGCGTTTGCGCCAGGATGACTGCATCGTGCGCAGTTGCCAGCTCTTCGGCTGCGGCCGGCTGTGCTGGCTCAGGCGAGGGAACAGGGGCTGCCGCGTCGGCTGCAACTTCAGGGTGTCGCACATCGCTGCGTTCGATGGTCTCGAGCCGCTGCTCGAGCGCCTGCAGACGGCCTTCCAGCGTTGACAGCCGGCGTCCCATCTCGCCCTCGGCAGCCACCGCGTCCTGACGCCGCATCAACTGACGCAGCCAGAAGCCCAGGGCGAGGCCGATAATGGCGCCCACGACCGCACCCTTGAAATCGCCGACGCTCGCTCCGATACACAGGCCCAGCACCAGACCGACGAACCACATATGCTTTTCTCCCCGAGAACCGCTTACGCGATGCAACGGACATGCCTGGCAGTTGATAGTGCAGCTTGCACGCGACAGTCGCCAAAATCAATCCACAATGCCCGAGTACCCTAGGGAAGCTCTGATCAAGTCTTACGTGCGCGACCGGGGTGATTTGGGCCTAGGGCAAGAGGGCGAGGACGCCGTGTGAGCTAAGCCTACACAAGGAGGAGTCCACGCAGCCATCGGCCCAAATCACCCCGGTCCCTTCTATAGAGACGACAATTTATCGGGTTGTGTCAGGTGCGGCGTCTGCATCGTTGCGCTCCTCGCCAAGGTACCTACCTTGACTT
>JBGQKF010000270.1:0-6429 GCA_041499435.1 Gammaproteobacteria bacterium | reverse complement strand
ATGTCCACCACGCCGCTCAGTGTGTCGCTCGGCCCCTCGTCGTAACCGTGCGCGCGGATCGCCTGCACGCGCTTCACCAGGCTCGCGCGGCGTGAGGCCGAAGCCCGTGGGCCCATCAGCTCTTTCAAGTACAGCTCCTGTCGTTCGCTGCTCTGAAACGCCGTGATCACCCGCGCCGACACGCGATCGTCGAGGAAGGCGAAATGCGCGCCCTGCCGCACCAAAGCACTCATCGGCTCCGGCGGCTCCGCGCGCGCCAGCACCACCAGCCGCGCATCGTGATGTACGGACAGGTGATTGGACTGACCGGTCTGCCGGGCGAGCTGCTCCATGTACGGCATCGCCACGTCGAGCAGGCGTTCCACGGGCGGATGGTGCTGCGCCAGCTCGAACAGGCGCAGGGTCAACGCATACGTCGAGTCCGGCAGACGGCTCAGATAGCCGCGACGCACCAGAACATCCAGCATGCGAAACAGCTCGTTCGGTGTGCGCTGCAGGCGTCTGGCGATCTCCTGCAGGGACAGGCTGTGCGGCTGCGCAGCGAGCATTTCCAGCACGTCGAGCCCCTTCTCCAGCGCCGGCGCGGAGTAGCGCACGCGACCCGCCGTGCGGTGTCGAAAAGAGGCGGCAGCCTTTTTAGTTGACAATGCCGATGCCGGTTTTTATATTTGAAATCCGATTTTACGTATAAATCACGTATGGAGGAGAGAAGATGAAGATGTTCCCGATTGAGCGGACTCTGGCCGCACTGATCGCAGGTGTGGGTATGAGCGCCACCGCGTTTGCAGCCACTGACGCCGGTTTCCCCGATCCAACTGGAGATCCGGGCTATGTGCCGCAGGGCTCGAAGATGGAGCGCCTGTTCGATGGCGGCTGCATGCTGACCGAGGGTGTCGCGGCCGGCCACGACGGCATGATCTACTTCAGCGACATCACCTTTACCAAGTTCTGCAAGGATCCTTCCGGCAAGTACCTGCAGGCCGGCAATATCTGGAAATACAACCCGAAGACCAACGAGTTCAGCATTTTCCGCAGCCCCTCGGGCATGTCGAACGGCATCAAGTTCGACCGCGACGGCAACATGATCGCGGCGCTGGGCGCAGACTACGGCGGGCGCATGCTGGTCAAGACCGATATGAAGACCGGCAAAACTTATATCCTCAGCGGTCTCTACAACGGCCGCCCGTACAACGCGTTGAACGACATCAGCATCGACGAAAAGGGCCGCATCTACTTCAGCGACCCGCGTTATCTCGGGCATGAGCCGATCGAGCAGGACGGTGTTGCCGTATACCGGCTGGATCCGGACGGGTCGGTGCACCGGGTGGTCACCGATTGCGGCAAATGCAACGGCGTCCTGGTGTCGCCCGATCAGAAGACGCTGTATGTGATCGGCAACGACAACGGCTGGTTCGAGTTCCAGAATCTGCAGGAGGGCGAGAAGACCTTGCAAGGGCACCATCAACTGCAGGCGTACGATCTGTCCCCGGACGGCAAGGCGAGCAATCGGCGCGTGCTGATCGATTACACGAAAGGCGACAAGCCATGCAGCGGCCCCGATGGGATGGTCGCGGACACCGACGGCAATATCTGGATGGCATCACGGTGCGAGTATCGTCCGGGCATCGTGGTGATCACTCCGGAGGGTAAGGAGCTCGCGTATATCTCCACGGGCAAGGAGCTCCCGACCAACGTCGGGTTCGCACGTGGTGCCGATTCCAACATTTTGTATGTGACTTCCGGCAAGAGTCTGTATCGCATCAAGACCGGCAAGAAAGGCTACCAGCTGCCGTAAAATAGCGTCAGCAGGGCGCTGGCGGGACGGGGGCGCTCCCGTCCCGCTCAGCTCGATCTTAAACCAGGAGCGCCAGGATATTCGCTATGACTGAATCTGCAGCAACTGCCGACCTGACATCTCGCCAGACCAAGCGACTCACCCGCGCCGAAGTGGACGCTTTCGTGCGCAACGGCTATCACTTCCCGGTGCGTGCAATGTCGGCCGACGAGGCGCTTGCCTATCGTCGCAGAATGGAGCAGTCCGAGGCCATGGTCGGCGGGCCGCTGCGCGGCGGGTTGCGCAACAAGCCGCACTTGATCTTCACGTGGGCCAACGAGCTGATCCGCCATCCCGTCTTCCTGGATGCGGTCGAGGATATCCTCGGTCCCAATCTGCTGGTGTGGAGCAGCAGCTTCTTCATCAAGGAGGCGAAGGATCCGAGCTACGTCTCGTGGCATCAGGATTCGACGTACTGGGGGTTGAGCCATCCTGACGTCATCACCGTGTGGATCGCGCTGTCCAGGAGCGTGGTGGAGAACGGCTGCATGCGCGTGATTCCCGGCACGCATCTCAAAGATCAGCTGCCGCACAAAGATACGTTCGCCGAAAACAATCTGCTTACGCGCGGGCAGGAAGTGCAAGTGGAGGTGAATCCCGCGGACGCGGTGGACATCGAGCTGGAACCCGGCGAGTTCTCGATCCACCATGTGCGCCTGGTGCACGGCTCGGAGCCCAACAATTCGGAGCAGCGTCGCATCGGCTACGCCATCCGCTACGTTCCGACCTACGTGCGGCAGACCGAAGGTCCGCGCGATTGCGCGACGCTGGTGCGTGGCGTGGACAATTATCATCACTTCGACATGGAGCCAGCGCCGAAAGCCGATCTCGATCCGGCGGCGGTGGAGTATCACCAGCGCGTCACTGAGGAAGCCGCCAAGATCCTCTATCGCGGCACCGATCGGCGCAATCCCAAGTAGGGCGGGACCCGCAAAGTTCCCTCCCCTTCAAGGGGAGGGTCAGGGTGGGGATGGGGCAGCGTCAGTTCCAAGATTCTGGACACGTTCGCGATCGCGCCCACATCCCCCTCCTGGCCTCCCCCTTGAAGGGGGAGGAAGGTTGCGTTGACGCGCGCCCGCCTTGAAGCGGAGACACGGTTCAGTTAACGTGCACACCTTCGAAGTGAATGCGCACCACAGAGCCGCTTCAGCGGCCGCTTTCAAGGGAGGAGAACAACAATGGGTGTATTCACCGGCATTGCGCTGCTGATCGCATTTTTGATCGTGGTTGCTTTGATCGTGCGCGGTCAAAGCCCCATCATCATGCTGCTGGTGCTGGCCATCGTGTGGGCGGTGATCGCCGGCATCGGCGTCAACGACATCCAGGCCAAGATTCTGCAGGGCGGCGGCGTCCAGTACGCAGCTGCGGTCATCATCATCGTCTTCGGCGCATGGTTCGCGCAGATCCTGATTCAGACCGGCATCGCCGAGAGTGTGATCCGCTCCGCAGTGGAGCTCGCGGGGGACCGCCCCCTCGTCACCGCAATCGTCATCAACCTCGTCACCGCGCTGCTGTTCACTTCCATGTACGGCGTGGGCGCTGCGATCGCGATCGGCGTGATCGCGCTGCCGATCATGCTGAGCCAGGGCATTCCGGCACGCGTTGCTGCGCCCACCTTCAGCATGGCGATCGGTGCGGGGGCCTACGTCAACATCGTGCAGTTCGGCACCTTCGAGAAGCTGTTCCCGGGCATCAAATATGAAGCACCATGGCTCAGCTTCTGGTGGGTGGGCATGGCGGTGTATCTGCTGTGCGCCTGGGCGATGATCTACTGGAACCTGCGCGCAATGGGAGTGCGCAAGCTGGCGAGCGTGGATGTCGCCAGCGCCACTCAGGCGCCGCGCAAGCGCACACCGTATTACACCTACCTCGTGCCGGTCTTTCCGGTGGCGATGATCATGTTCTTCAAGTGGCAGATCATTCCCACCTTCATCCTGAGCATCGTGCTGGCGTTGGCCCTCACGTGGAAGGATCGTTCGTTCCAGGGGCAGTTGAACCTGTTCAACAAGACCTTCTATGACGCTTTCCCCGACATCGCGACGATTGCCGCGCTGTGGACCATCTGCGGCATGATCATCGTGGCTGGGCAGATGCCGCAGATCTCCGAAACGCTGCGGCCGATCTTCGCGCCGGTTCTGCCGCACACGAAGCTCGAAGCCGCGATCTTCTTCGGCGCGTTGGGCGGCGTGCTCAGCATCTATCGCGGGCCGATGGTGGTGGTCGGCACCGGCGCTGCGCTGCTCGCCATCATCCTGTCCAACAAGGAGCTGCCGATTCCGTTCCTGTACTCGCTCTGGCTCGCGCCCACGGTCATGCAGGGCAGCGTCGATCCGACTAACTCCTGGACGCTGTGGACTATCGGCTACACCAAGGTCCCGCATGGCGCATTCTTGAAAACTGCCCTGCCGTGGGGCTGTTTCATGGTAGCGGTCAACTCGGCGATCTGCTATTTCCTGCTGGCGGCGTTGCCATGAGTTCGGGTAACAGGGAAAAGGTAACAGGGGACAGTAACAGCCGCCGGTATACTGTTACCTGATTCCTGATTCCTGATTCCTGATTCCTGATTCCTGTTATCTGATGAAGCGCAAAACCTATCGCATCGGTATCGACGTCGGCGGCACCTTCACCAAGGCGGTGCTGATCGACAATCAAACTTTCGAGGTGGTCGAGCGCTACTCCGTGCTTACCACACACAGCGATGTGCGCGGCGTTGCGAAGGGCGTGATCGAGGTTTTCCGTAACGTGCTGGAACGTTCGCAGGTCGCGCCCACCGACGTCGTGTTTCTCGCGCACAGCACGACGCAGGCGACCAATGCGCTGCTGGAAGGCGATGTCGCCGCGGTCGGCGTCATCGGGACGTCGAGTCGGATGGAATCGGTGCTGGCACGCGGCCAGAGCAGTATCAAGGAGATCGAGCTCGCGCCCGGCCGCAACCTGCGCCCGGGGCACCGCTTCCTCACTACCGACGCGCTCACCGAAGAATCCGTGCGCAAGGCCATCGAAGAGTTGCGCGCGGAAGGCGCGCAGGTGGTCGTCGCGACCAGTGCTTTCGGCGTCGATGATCAAAGCGGCGAAGAGCTGGTCATGCGCGCCGCGCAAGCGCTCGGCGTGCCCGCGACCGGCGGACATGAGATCACGAAGCTCTACGGGCTGACCACGCGCACCCGCACCGCGGTGATCAATGCGAGCATTCTGCCGAAGATGATCGCGACCGCCGACATGACCGAGGCCAGCGTGCGCGAAGCGGGCATCCTGGCGCCGCTCATGATCATGCGCGGCGACGGCGGCGTGATGAATATTCAGGAGATGCGCCGGCGACCCGCGGTCACCATGCTGTCGGGCCCAGCAGCCAGCGTGGCGGGCGCGCTGATGTATCTCAAAATCTCCGACGGCATCTACTTCGAAGTCGGCGGCACCAGCACGAACATCGGCGTGATCCGCAACGGCCGGCCGACCATCAAGTACGCGCGCGTCGGCGGCCACGATACGTATGTCAATTCGCTCGATGTGCGCGTCATCGGTATCGCGGGCGGCAGCATGGTGCGCGTGCGCGGCAACGCCATCTCCGATGTCGGACCGCGCAGCGCGCATATTGCGGGCTTGCCGTACTCGGCGTTTGCAGCGCCCGAAGAGATTCAAGATCCGCGGCTCGAGCTGTTTCAGCCCAGGGACGGCGACCCGGACGACTATGTCGCCATTCGCACCGCGAGCGGCACACGTTACGCCATCACCAACACATGCGCCGCAAACGTCCTCGGATATGTGAAGCCGGGCTGGCACGCTCTGGGCAACGCGGAATCGGCGCGGCGCGCGATGGCGCCGCTCGCGCAGCGTCTCGGGTTATCGGTGGAAGAGACCGCGCGGCGCATTCTCGAGACCGCCTCGCAGAAGGTGATTCCGGTGGTGGAAAGCCTGCTCGCCGAGTACGCGCTCGACCGCGACCAGGCCATGCTGGTGGGAGAAGGCGGCGGCGCGGCCGCGCTGATCCCGTTCGTTGCCGAACGTATGCAGCTCGACTTCAAGATCTCGCAGGATGCCGAAGTCATTTCCTCCATCGGCGTGGCGCTGGCGCTGGTGCGCGAGACGATCGAGCGTGTGATTCCCAATCCCACGCCGGACGATCTGCAGCGGATCAAGCGCGAAGCATTCGATGCAGTGGTCAGGCTCGGTGCGGCTCCCGAAAACGTCGAGGTGACCATCGAAGTCGATGCGCAGACGCAGCGCGTGCGCGCGACGGCAATGGGCGCTTCCGAGATGCGCGCGCAGGATCTGCTCAAGGATGTGAGCGAAGCGGAGGCGCGCGGAATCGCGGCGAAATCGATGGGCCTGCCCGACGCGGATGTGCGCCTGGTTGCGGCGACCGATCAGATGCGCGTGGTCCAGGGCCTCGTCGCAGAGCGCAAGTGGCGCTTCTTCACGAAGCGGCGCGCTCCGGTGCGGGCCGTGGCCCGGGAGGGCGAGATCCGCATCCAGCGCAGCGATGCCGTGGTGGTGGGCGCAAGCGCTGCGAACGGACTCGATCAACTGAAGCGCGTCTGGGAGGATGTCACCATCTATAATGGGGACAGCGTGATTACTCCCGACGTCTTCGTGGT
>JBGQKF010000269.1:0-6430 GCA_041499435.1 Gammaproteobacteria bacterium | reverse complement strand
CTATGCGCGCGACGATTGGCCCGCGGCCAAGGAATACTTGGGACGTTATGCAGTGCTCGTGGAAAATCCCGGGCCCGAAGGTCTCTGGCTGGGCGCACGCATCGAGCATCGACTCGGCGATCGCACCGCACTGGCCAACTACGGCATGCAGCTGCGACGTCGGTTCCCGTCGTCGCGGGAGACCAAGGCCTACCTGGATGGACGCTTTGAATGAATGAGGGCGGCCAGGATTCGACTTCCTCTGAAGCTTCGCCCGCGGACCCGCCGCGCCAGAGCGCCGGCGCACGCCTCACCGCGGAGCGCCGTAACCTCGGCTTGAGCCTGGGCGACATCGCGCGCCAGCTCAAGCTGTCCGTGCGTCAGGTAGAGGCCCTCGAGCGCGACGACTATGCAGCCTTTGCCGGGCCCGTGTTTGTGCGCGGATTCCTACGCAACTACGCAAGGCTTTTGAACCTGGATCCAGACCAGCTCATCGCTGTCGCTACACCTGCGCCTGTGGCGGCAGTCGCCGCACCCGTCGCAGCCCCGGAGGAACGCCAGGCCACCACCCCGGAGCGGAGCCGACGCCTTCTGATGAGCGCAGTGATCGGCGCGCTGGTGGTCATCGCCGTGGTGCTGCTTGCATCCAACGCGGCACGCGACCGACAGGCCGATGCGCCGGCCAATGACACCCCGGCACTGCAGCAGCCTCCCGCACCGCTCGCCCAGGCCGAGCCGCCTGCAGTCTCGCCGCCGGCGCCTGCATCACCAGCCGATGTGCCCGCTCCACCGCCTGCGACCGCTGCCGTCGTAGCGCCACCGCCGAGCAGCGGAATGCCGGCACCTGCGCAGTCGGCACCGGTTCCTGAAGTAACAAAGGCCGCGACGGACGCGACCGAGGGTTCGGCCAAGTCGCACATTCTCGTGAGCGGCAACGGACCCGCACAAGTGCACATGGTGTTCGAGGGCGAGTCCTGGGTCGAAGTACGCGACGCCAACGGCACGACCATCTTTTCGAGATTGAATTCGCCGGGCACCGAGCGGTTGATCAGAGGCACGCCGCCCCTGTCGCTGGTGGTGGGCAACGCGAGCAGCGTCAAGCTGCTCTATCACGACAAAGAAGTTGATCTGCAGCCGCATACGCGGGTGGACGTGGCGCGGATCACCCTGGAATGACGATGCCATGAGCGATCAGCCGCAGATTCGACGCCAGACGCGTAGAGCGAGCGTGGGCGCGGTCGCGATCGGCGGTGGTGCCCCGATCGTGGTCCAGTCGATGACCAATACCGACACTGCGGATGCCCAGGCGACGGTACAACAGGTTGCGGCGCTGGCGCAGGCCGGCTCTGAGATGGTGCGCATCACGGTCAATTCACCCGAAGCGGCCGCGCAGGTGGCGCGCATCAAGGAGCGGCTGCTCGCGCAAGGCATCGCCGCGCCGCTGATCGGCGACTTCCACTTTAACGGCCATCGTTTGCTGACGCAGTTTCCGGATTGCGCGGCCGCGCTCGACAAGTACCGCATCAATCCCGGCAACGTCGGGCGCGGCGCGAAACGCGACGAGCAGTTCGCAGTGATGATCGAAACCGCATGCCGCTACCAGAAGCCGGTGCGCATTGGCGTCAACTGGGGCAGCCTGGACCAGGAGCTGCTGGTGCGCATGATGGATGACAACGCGCGCCTGAGTGAGCCGCGCGATGCGAACGCGGTGATGCGCGAGGCGCTGGTGGTATCCGCGCTGGAGAGCGCAGCCAGGGCTGAAGAGCTCGGCCTGCCGCCCGAGCATATTGTCCTCTCGTGCAAAGTGAGCGGGGTTCAGGATCTGATCCGCGTCTATCGCGATCTGGCGCAGCGCTGCGATTATCCATTGCACCTGGGTCTAACCGAAGCCGGCATGGGCAGCAAAGGCATCGTCGCATCGACTGCAGCCATGGCGGTGCTGCTGCAGGAAGGCATCGGCGACACGATTCGGGTATCGCTCACGCCGGAGCCCAACGGCGATCGCACGCGCGAAGTCATCGTGGCGCAGGAAATTCTGCAGACCATGGGGCTGCGCTCGTTCACACCGATGGTGGTGGCGTGCCCCGGTTGCGGCCGGACCACCAGCACGTATTTCCAGGAGCTCGCCGAGCGTATCCAGAGCTGGCTGCGCGCGCAGATGCCGGTCTGGCGCGCGCGCCATCCCGGTGTGGAACGCATGACCGTGGCGGTGATGGGCTGTGTAGTCAATGGTCCGGGCGAGAGCAAGCATGCCAGTGTCGGCATCAGCCTGCCCGGCTCGGGAGAAAATCCGGTCGCGCCGGTATACGTGGACGGCGCCAAGACAGTCACGCTCAAGGGCGCGCGCATCGCTGAGGAGTTCCAGGAGATCGTCGCGCAGTACGTGGCTACGCATTACGCCGCCCAGTCCCCGTCCAGCGAACGCCGCGATGACGCACTCACCGCCAGTTAGCCGCACCCGATGAGCCAACCGATTCAATCGATCCGCGGGATGAGCGATGTCCTGCCGGATGAGGTGCCGCTTTGGCAGCATTTCGAAGAGGCCGTGCGCGTCTGGCTGCGCCGCTACGGCTACCGCGAGATCCGCATGCCGCTGCTGGAGAAGACGGAGCTGTTCGTGCGCTCGATCGGCGAGGTGACCGACATCGTCGAGAAAGAGATGTACACCTTCACCGACTTGAACGGCGAGAGCGTCACGCTGCGTCCCGAGGGCACCGCATCGTGCGTGCGTGCGGCGCTCGAGCATCACTTGCTTTATAACGGCCCGCAGCGCCTCTACTACACCGGGCCGATGTTTCGCCATGAAAAGCCGCAGAAGGGCCGCTACCGCCAGTTCCATCAGATCGGCGTCGAGGCCCTGGGGTTTCCCGGGCCGGACGTCGATGCCGAGCATATTGTCATGTGCGCGCGGCTGTGGCGCGAGCTGGGGTTGGACGGTATCCGGCTGGAGATCAACACGCTCGGCAGCGCCGAGGCGCGGGCGCGCTATCGCGCGCGACTGGTGCAATACCTGGAGCGCAACCGCGAGCGGCTCGATGAGGACAGCCGACGTCGTCTGCACGGCAATCCGTTGCGCGTTCTGGACAGCAAGAATGCGGCAATGCAGGCAATAATTGAGAATGCGCCGCGCCTCACCGACGACCTGGACGAGACTTCGCTGCGCCACTTCGAGGAGCTGCAGAGCTTGCTGCGTAATGCCGGCGTCGAGTACGAGATCAACCCGCGCCTGGTTCGCGGTCTGGACTATTACAATTACACCGTGTTCGAATGGGTCACGGACCGGCTCGGCGCACAGGCCGCGGTTTGCGCGGGAGGGCGCTACGACGGGCTGTTCGCTCAACTCGGGGGCAAGCCCGCCCCGGCGTGCGGATTTGCCATGGGGATCGAGCGACTGCTTGCCCTGGTCGCGGCCGATCGTCTGCCGGGTCCCCCTTCGTGGGACGCGTATCTCGTGCATAGTGGCATCGATGCGACCCGGGTAGCCTGGCGCGTGGCGGACGAACTGCGCAGCGCCGGCCTCAATGTGGTATTTCACTGCAGCGGCGGAAACTTCAAAGCGCAGATGAAGCGCGCCGACGCGAGCGGTGCGCGTTTCGCGGTGATCATTGGCGATGATGAAGCGGCTGCAGATCGCATCGCGCTCAAGCCGCTGCGCGAGTTGAAGGAGCAGCAAAGCGTCACTGTGGCGCACGCCATCGATCTGATGCGCGCGGGGCGGGGGCTTTAGGTTCATCACATAACGAACTACGGAACAGATATGTACGATCTGGAAGAACAGGAACAAATCGATGCACTCAAGGCCTGGTGGAAGGAGCACGGCAACCTGGTCGTGACGGTGCTGGTAGCCGCTTGCCTGGCGGCGGGCGCAACCGCGGGGTGGCGCTGGTATCGCAGCAATCAGGCGGAACAGGCTGCGCAGCTCTATGGCGCCCTGGAAAAGGCCCAGCGTGCGAATGACACCAAAGGGATTCGCGAGCGCGCTGCGCAGCTGATGGACCGGTACGGCAGTACCGCATACGGCCCGATGGCGGCGCTCATGGCAGCCAAGGCGAACTACGACGCAGGCGATGCAACCAGCGCAGCCGCTCAGCTCAGGTGGGTGGTGGACAATGCGCGCGACGATGACGTAGCGGCCAGCGCGCGCGTGCGACTTGCCGGTGTGCTGCTCGATCAGAAAAAGTACGATGAAGCGTTGAGCGTGCTCGACGCCAAGCATGCCGACTCGTTCAATGGGCTGTTCGCCGACCGCAAGGGCGATATCTACACCGCTCAGGGAAAAACCGCGGAGGCGCGCGCGGCGTACAAAGAGGCGCTCGAGAAGCTGCCGCAACAGGGCACCTACCGCGCCATCGTACAGGTCAAGCTCGACGGTCTTGGCGGGGCCAAGTGAACATCAAGCGAACATGAAGGGATCCGATGCGATGAAGCGCATCACGATGTTGGCCCTGGCGGCGCTTGCGCTGGCCGCCCTGCTCGGCGGTTGCGGCTCCGACACCGTCAAGCCCGCGGAGCTCATCAACTTCAAGCCCACCGCACGCGCGCAGGTGGTGTGGCGCGCATCGGTGGGCGAGGCGGACGTTTACATCTTTACCCCTGCGATCTACGAAGGTGCCGTGTATGCGGCCGGGGCTGGAGGCACGCTCGCGCGCTTCGACGCGAACTCGGGCAAGCAAGTGTGGCGTATTGATACGAAGCAGCCGTTGTCTGGCGGCGTGGGCGCTGATGGCGGACTGGTGGTGGTTGCCACCAAGAAAGGTGCGGTCCTCGCCTACGATCTGCGCGGCAAGCCGGTGTGGAAGACTCAGGTGAGTAGCGAAGTCCTGATGGCTCCGCGCATCGGTCAAGACCTCGTGGTCGTGCGCAGCGGCGATGGCAAAATCTATGCGCTGCATGCCAAGGACGGCACGCCGAAATGGGAGTATCGGTTCAGTCTGCCGGCGCTGCTGCTGCGCTCCGATTCCGGTGTCGTCATCACGCGTAACATCGTACTGGCTGGCCTGGCAGCGGGGCGGGTCGTCGCGCTCAACCTGGACAACGGCAACGTATTATGGGAGGCGACGCTGGCGCAGCCGAAGGGAGCCAACGAGCTGGAGCGCATCACCGACATCGCGGCGGCACCGGCGATCGAGTCGGACAACGCATGTGCGGTTTCGTTTCAGGGCCGCGTCGGCTGTTATGACATCGGACGCGGCACCTTGCTCTGGAGCCGCGAGGCTTCTTCCTACGTCGCTCTCGGGGTCGATCCCATCACCATCTACATGTCCGATGCACGCTCCACGGTGTCCGCTCTGGACAAGAACACCGGGGCCACCATCTGGAAACAGGAAAAGCTGTACTTCCGCAGCGTGAGCGCGCCTGTGCAATTGTCTCTGTTCGTCGCGGTCGGTGATTTCGAAGGCTACGTGCACTTTCTCGATCGCGACGATGGCGGGTTCGCGGTGCGACTGGCAACCGACGGCAGCGCGATCAGCGCGCGGCCGCTGCGCCTCGGTAGCAATATCCTGGTGCAGACGCACGATGGCGGGCTGTACGCCATCTCTGTGAAGCAGCTCTAAGCTGGCGAGCGCAACCCATCAAGCGCGCCGGCGCAAGCCAGAGCGCGCACAGGTGTATTACCGCATGCGAATCGAACTCGGTTGGAAATGGCAGGGAGCGCGATGAAGCCCACCATCGTGCTCGTCGGTCGACCTAATGTAGGCAAATCTACACTGTTCAACCGGCTCACGCGCACGCGCGACGCTATCGTCGCCGACGTACCGGGCCTCACGCGTGACCGTCACTATGGTCATGGGCGGGTGGGCGATCGCCCCTATCTCGTGGTCGATACTGGAGGTCTCGAGACCGCCGCACGCGAGGGCATCTTCGAGCACATGGCGCGGCAGACGCTGCAGGCGGTCGCAGAAGCCGACGCGGTGGTGTTCCTGGTGGACGGCAAAGCAGGGATCACCCCTACTGATCGCGACATTGCGCGCGAGCTGCGCAAGACCGGCCGCAAGCTCACTTTAGTGGTGAACAAGGCCGAAGGGTTGTCGCGCGACCAGGCCGCAGCCGAGTTCCACGAGCTCGGCCTCGGTGTGCCGCATGTCGTGTCGGCTACGCACGGAGACGGGGTGAACGAATTGATGAGTGCCGTACTCGCGCAGCTGCCGCACGAGGGGCGCGAGCCGATGCCTGACGATCGGCCTAAAGTCGCCATTGTCGGGCGCCCCAATGTCGGCAAATCTACTCTGGTCAATGCGGTGCTCGGCGAAGAGCGCATGATCGCCTTCGATGAGCCCGGCACCACGCGCGACAGCATCCATGTCGATTTCGAGCGCGGCGGTCGGCCCTACACCCTGATCGATACGGCGGGCCTGCGCCGCAAGGCGAAAGTCGGCGAGACCGTCGAGAAGTTCTCCGTGGTGAAGACGCTGCAATCCATCGAAGATGCCAATGTCGTAGTGCTGGTGCT
>JBGQKF010000268.1:0-6468 GCA_041499435.1 Gammaproteobacteria bacterium | reverse complement strand
TCCCCCGAGCATCCGCTCGCCAGGCTGGACAATGTCATCCTCGCCCCGCACGCAGTGTGTCATACGGACGAGTGCATGCGCCTGCTGGGCGAGAGCGCCTTCGCCTCTGCCGTCGATATCGCGCGCGGACGCAAGCCGCGCTATGTGGTGAACACCGAGGCGCTCTCGGCTGCCGCCTGGAGCGGCAAGCTGCACGCCTGAACGAAGCGTCACCCAAGGCCTTAAGACCATGGCGCAAGAGAAGTTCAAAGTCGGTATCACACGCGACAATCTGCAGGCTGATGGCAAGCCGTTCTTCAGGCCATCCGTGCTCGAGCTGTTGCGCGATCCGCGCGTGGAGTACGAGTACCTGCCGCAGATCGAAACGGAAATCACGCCGGAGACGGCCGCCAAGTACGATGCGATCTGCGTCATGGTCGGCAAAGTCACGCGCGCGAGCGTGTCGGGCTCCGCTCGTCGCCTCAAGCTGATCGCGCGCTTCGGCGTCGGCTACGACACCATCGATGTTCCCGCATTGACCGACAACGGCGTGCTGCTGACGATCACTCCGGACGGGGTGCGGCGACCAGTGGCAAGCTCCGCGCTCACCTTCGTGCTCATGCTGGCGCATCGTGTGCCGGTCAAGGATCGCGTCGTGCGCGACGGGCGCTGGGGTGATCGGGGCAACTATCTTGGCGTGGGGCTGGCTGGTCGCACGCTGGGCTCGATCGGTGTGGGCAACATCGGCTCCGAGCTGTTCCGGCTCGCGATGCCGTTTTCGATGCGCTACCTCGGCTGTGACCCGTACATCACGCCGCAGTCGGTGGCCCCGCTCGGAGTGAAACTGGTCGACCTGGAAACGCTGTTGCGCGAATCGGATTTCGTCTGCGTCAATTGCCCGCTCACCGAACAGACGCGCCGGCTCATCGGTGCTGCGCAATTCGCGTTGATGAAGCCGACCGCCTTCTTCATCAATACCGCGCGCGGTCCTATCGTCGACGAGCAGGCGCTGTACCAGACACTCGCGCAGAACAAAATCGCGGGCGCGGCCATCGATGTTTTCGAACAGGAGCCCACCCCGGCGAGCAATCCGTTGCTCGAGCTCGAGAACATCATCGTCACTCCACACCACATCTGCTTCACCGACGAGTGCATCGATACCGTCGCGGCGAGCGTGTTCAGCGCGTGCCGTGACCTCGCCAACGGCCGCGTGCCGAAGAACGTGGTGAATCAGCAGGTGCTGGGCAGGGTGCCGTATTTTCATGCTTGAATGCAGGAAGGAGGGAAGGAGTAAATTCCTACTTCCGTAGCGAACTGAAAGTTAGCCTTCCCTCCTTTCCTAACGACGACCATGTTCCCGAATCCTCTGAAAACGAAGCTCGCGCGCGGCGAGAACACTTTCGGTCTGTTCGCATTCGAATTTTTCACGCCGGGTCTCGCGCAAGTGGCCAAGGCGGCCGGTGCGGAGTTCATCCTGTTCGACATGGAGCACTCCGGGGCCGGCATCGATGTGATGAAACAGCAGATCGCATACTGCCGCGGGCTCGAGCTCACGCCGCTGGTGCGTGTGCCGACGCATCAATATCATTTTGTGGCGCGTGCGCTCGATGCCGGGGCGCATGGCGTGATGGTGCCGATGGTCGAAACTGCCGATCAGGCACGCGATATCGTCCGGTGGAGTCAGTATCCTCCCGATGGTCGGCGTGGCGCAGTGCTCGGCGCCGCGCATGACGACTACACCGGGGGCAGTCCGCGCGAGAAGCTGCGGGCGCTGAACGAGCGCTGTCTGGTGATGCTGCAGGTGGAGACCGAGATCGGCGTTACCAACGTCGAGCAGATCGCGGCCGTACCCGGTGTCGATTCCATCTGCATCGGCTTTCTCGATCTGTCCAATTTCCTGGGCGTTCCGGGCGAGACGCAGCATCCAACCTATCTCGCAGCAGTCGAGCGCATCGCGGCTGCGGCCAAGAAGCACAAGAAGTTTCTCGGCACGGCGGCACCCGACGAAGCGTTTGCGCGCGAGTATGTCGCGCGCGGCTTCCAGTTCATCTGTTTCGGCACCGACGTCTTCCTGCTGCAATCGGCGCTGTCTCAGCGCATCAAAGCCCTGCGCGGCGAATAACGCATCTGTGCCGGGTTGCTTATAATCCCGCTCGCTGCGGCGTCGATCAGCGAAGATACCTACGAAAAGTCGCCGTGCCCGATGCAACGCGACACACACCAAGGAGGCAAACGTGTCAGCTGTCACGAAATATGGCCGCGCACTCGGCGGAATCGCAATCGCGCGTGCGGGGCTCTTAATTGCGGCGCTGTGCATGTGTGCGCCGGCCTTTGCCGAAGAGCCGATCACCTTGCACGGCGCCGTGCAGTTCGGCGATGAGCATCCCTTCAACCAGGCGCTGCTCAAATTCGCAGAGCTCACGAAGAAGTACTACGGCAAGCCGGTCAATTTCGTCCTTCATCGCAACAGCGAGCTGGGAATGGAGAAGGACTACTTCGCGTACATGAACCAGGGAATTTCGGTCGACTACGCCGTGGTCTCGCCTTCGCACATGTCGACCTTCGCCAAATCCGCCCCGCTCATGGACATGCCGTTCTTGTTCCGTGACGTCGACCACTGGCGCAAAGTGCTCCAGGTCGACGCTTTGAAACCGATCGCTGACGAGGTGGTGAAGAAAGCCGATGTGATGATCCTCGGCTACGCGGGTGGCGGTGTGCGCAACCTCATTGTCAACAAGCCGGTGCGCAACCTGGCTGATCTCAAGGGACTGAAGATGCGCGTGATGGGAGCCCCGATCCAGACACAGACTTTCCAGGCGATCGGCGCGGCGCCGTCCGTAATCGCTTACGCGGAGATCTACAATGCGATCCAGACTGGCGTCATCCAGGCCGCGGAAAACGAAGCACTCGGCTTGGAGCAGATGAAGTTCTACGAAGTCGGCCCGTACATCTCGCAGACCCGACATGCGATTACCGTGCGGCCAATTGCCTTCAGCGGCAAGACGTTCCGGCGCCTGCCCACTGACCTGCAGGCCGCGATCGTGCGTGCGGGCAAAGAGGCGGGTGAGTTCGGCCGTAATCTCGAATCAGGCGAAGACCGCCAGCGGCTGGAGCGCCTGGCCAAGGAAGGGAAGTTGAAGCTGGTGGACTTCACGGATCGCGAACAGTTACTCAAGCTCACCGAGCCGGTGCGGCGTGCATTCGCGAAGGACGTAGGCGCCGATGCGGTGTATGCTCAGATCGAGGCGATCAAGTAACTGCGAAGGCTGCGAATCTACAGCCAACGCAGAGGCGCGGAGGAGCGCAGAGAACGCAGAGAAAACCAAAGAAGAGATTCGAAAGCGGCATATCCACGAAATTCGCGCCCATCTGTCGCGTAGCTACTGATGAGGAACTCAGAATAGTTTTTCTCTGCGATCTCTGCGCTTCTCTGCGCCTCTGCGTTGGCTTTGAACTGGTTTAGACAACAATGAAAAAAGCCATAGACCTCCTCTACCGCACGCTGCAGATCCTCATCACCGTCCTGATGATGATCCTCGTCATCCCCGTGGTGATACAGATCCTCTCGCGCTTCACCGAGCTCATTCCGCGCTACATCTGGACCGAAGAGGTGGCGCGCTTCTGCTTCATCTGGATCATCATGATCGGTTCCATGCTGGCGGTGCGCGACGGCAGCCACTTCGATCTGGACGTGCTGCCGAAACCGAAATCGACGCGTGCGCTGGCAATCTCGCGGCTGTTCGTGCACGGGGCAATGCTGCTGATGGCGCTCACCTTCGTCGGCTTCGGTTATGCGTTCGCGCTGTTCGGCTTCGATCAGGAGTCCGAGCTGACCGGCCTCAACATGATCGCCATCCACATCGCGTGGCCGGTCGCAGGCCTGGCGTTCACCGTTTTCCTCGCGGAGAAGATCTGGGCCGATTTCGGCTTGCTGCACAAGGGTCCGCATGAGCCCGCTTGAGGTCGCCCTGCTGCTGTTCGGCGTGTTCGGCGTGCTCGTAGTGCTGCGCGTGCCGGTTGCGTTCGCGCTGGGGCTCGCCTGCATTCCGGTATTTTTCATCGACTCGCGCCTGACGCCGTTCCTGCTGTTGAACGAGATGCTGAAGTCGTACAACTCGTTCGTGCTGCTCGCTGTGCCGTTCTTTCTGCTGGCGGCGAACCTGATGAACTCGGCTGGGATCACCGACAGTCTGATCGCTCTGGCACGCACCATTGTGGGACATTTCCCGGGCGGCCTGGGTCATGTCAACGTCGTAGTCAGCATGCTGTTTGCCGGCATCTCCGGCTCGAGCACTGCGGATGCGGCAGGCGTGGGCGGTGTGCTCATTCCAGCGATGAAGAAGCAGGGCTACGATGCGCCCTTCACCGCGGCGCTGACGGCGTGCGCTTCGGTGATGGGAGTCATCATTCCGCCCAGTATCCTGATGGTAGTGTGGGGCGGTGTGATCTCAGTGTCGATCGGCGGACTGTTCCTGGCTGGCGTAGTGCCGGGCGTGATGATCGGGCTGTCGCTGATGGCGGCGGTGCTGGTCTACGCGAGGATTCGCAAATATCCGGTGTACGCACGCGCCTCATTCAAGGCGTTCGTGCGCGCCCTGGGCACAGCGCTGCTGCCCATGCTGACGCCAGCCATCATCGTCGGGGGCATCATCGGAGGGCTGTTCACACCGACCGAGGCCTCTGCCGTGGCCGTGCTGTATGCACTCCTGCTGGGTGTCGTGATCTATCGCGCGCTGCCGCTGCGCCAGGTGCCGCGCGTGTTCTACGAGTCGGCGCGGTTCGCGGCGATCTCGCTGTTTTGTATCGGCACGGCATCCGCATTCGGTTGGTTGCTCGCGTATTTCCATGTGCCGCAACTGTTCGTCGACTGGGTGTCGCGCTGGGGCGGCGGTCCCATCAGCGTCGGCTTCATCATCGCGGGATCGTTCCTGGTCATTGGCTGCTTCATCGACGCCATCCCGGCGATCATCATTCTGGGGACCATTCTTGCGCCGCTCGCCAACAGCGTGGGCCTGCATCCCGTGCACTTCGCCATCATCGGCGTGATCTCGATTGCGTTCGGGCTGGTGACGCCGCCTTACGGGCTGTGTTTGATGATCGCCTGTGCTCTGGGGAAGATCAGTATCCGCGACGCGTTGCGCGACGTGCTCATTCTGCTGATACCGATGCTGGCGGTGCTGGTCTTCGTGATCGTGTTCCCCAGCGCAATCCTGGCGCTGCCGCGGTGGCTGATGCCGCAGTTCGTGCATTGAGAGCGCTGGAGCGCGCGAGCGGTATACTGGAAAGGAGCGTGAGCGTCCAATGGCGTGAATTTCCCGCCGCCGTCCACGAACGCTGCGCAATCATCATGACACGCGTATTGCACCTTCTCGCGACCGTGCTCGCCTGCCTCGCCGTCGCGCCGCTGTGCGCGGCGGAACTGCCGATCGCTCAGGCGGACTACGTGATTCGCGACTTCCGCTTCGCGAGCGGCGAGACGCTGCCCGAGTTGAGGCTGCACTACGCAACGCTCGGAACGCCGCAACGCGACGCGAACGGGGCAGTGCGCAACGCCGTGCTGATCCTGCACGGGACCAACGGATCGGGCAGTGCATTCCTGGGCGATGCGTTTGCCGGAACGCTATTTGGCCCAGGTCAGCCGTTGGATGCCACGCGCTATTACATCATCCTGCCGGACAGCACCGGCCATGGCCGCTCGAGCAAGCCGAGCGATGGTTTGCGCGCGGGTTTTCCCCGCTATACCTACGACGATATGGTGAGCGCGCAGTATCGGCTGATCACCGAGGCGCTGCATGTGGATCAGCTGCGTTTGCTGCTGGGCACGTCGATGGGCGGCATGCACGCGTGGCTGTGGGCGGAAAATTATCCCCGCTTCATGGATGCGGTGATGCCGATCGTGTGCCTGCCGGTGCAGATCTCAGGGCGTAACCGCATGTACCGGCGCATGATGGCGCAGGCGATCCGCGGCGATCCGCTTTGGCGCAATGGTGACTACACGGAACCACCGCCGGCAATGAGGACGGTGCTGCAGATCTCGCTGCTCTATACCGACAGTGCGCTGCACCTGTATCGCGACGCGCCAACGCAGGAGAGTGCTGATCGCTTTCTCGGGCAGGCGATCGAATCGCGATGGAAGCTGGTCGATGCCAACGACTGGCTGTACGCGGTGGAAGCGAGCCGTTCGTACGACCCGAGCCCGGGTCTGGAGCGCATCGAGGCGCCTCTGACCGCGGTCAACTTCGCCGACGACGAGATCAATCCGCCTGAGCTTGGCATCATGGAGCAGCAGATCAAGCGGGTGCCGCATGGCCGCTACGTCCTGGTGCCCGAGAGCGAGCGCACACGCGGGCATCGCAGCTACTACGTCACGCTCCTGTGGAAGCAGTACCTCGAAAAGCTGCTCGCGCAGTCTACGCCATAGCGCATTCTCAAAGTTTAAAAACCGCCAGTCGAGACGCCTCCGATGCCTACTACTGCAGCAGCTGAGTC
>JBGQKF010000267.1:0-6484 GCA_041499435.1 Gammaproteobacteria bacterium | reverse complement strand
TGCGCTGCTCATGCGTCCCAGGGATTGCGCCGCTCGGGATCGATAGCGTACTTGTCTATCGCCTGTTTGACCAGTGTGCGTTCGATCACCCCGTCGTCTGCCAGGGCTTTCAACGCGGCGACCGTTACGTGAAACCGGTCTACTTCGAAGAAGCTGCGCAGCGCTTCGCGGGTGTCGCTGCGCCCGAAGCCATCGGTGCCGAGCACGCTGTAGCGGCGCGGCACCCAGGGGCGGATCAGATCACCCACCGTGCGCATGTAGTCGGTCGATGCGATGATCGGACCCGCGCTCGGACCCAGGCATTTCTCCACCCAGCTCTCGCGTGGCGCCTGATCGGGATGCAGGCGGTTGTAGCGCTCGACATCCATGCCGTCGCGGCGCAGCTCGGTGAAGCTGGTGACACTCCAGACGTCGGCAGACACTTGCCAATCCTGTTCCAGCAGATCCGCAGCGGCGAGCACTTCACGCAAGATCGTACCGCTTCCGAGGAGCTGCACCGACGCCTTGCGCTTCGCGCCGCGCGCGGCCCGCAAACGATACATGCCTTTCAAGATACCTTCGCGTGCACCCTCCGGCATCGCGGGATGCGCGTAGTTCTCGTTCATCACTGTGACGTAGTAGAACACGTCCTCCTGTTCCTCGAGCATGCGGCGCATACCGTCTTGCAGAATCAACGCGAGCTCGTAGCCGAAACACGGGTCGTACGCCACGCAATTCGGTACGGTCGAAAACAGCAGGTGGCTGGAACCATCCTCGTGCTGCAGCCCTTCGCCAGACAATGTCGTGCGGCCGGCCGTCGCGCCGAGCAGGAAGCCGCGGCTGCGTGAATCGGCTGCATTCCACACCAGATCGCCGATGCGCTGAAAGCCGAAGCACGAATAGAAGATGTAGAACGGCAGCATCGGTGTGCCGTGCGCGCTGTAGCTCGTCGCCGCAGCGATCCACGACGAGATCGCGCCCGCCTCGGTGATCCCTTCCTCGAGGATCTGGCCGTTCTTCGCTTCCTTGTAGTAGAGCAGCTCGTCCTTGTCTTCGGGATCGTAGAGCTGGCCCACCGAGGAGTAGATCGCCACCTGACGGAACAGCGACTGCATGCCGAAGGTGCGGGCTTCGTCGGCCACGATCGGCACGACGCGCTTGCCGATGTGCTGATCCTTGAGCCACTGCGCGAGCAGCTGCACGAAGATCATGGTGGTGGATTGCTCGCGCTCGTGCGTGCCCTCGAGGTACTTCCCCAGGCTTTCGATCTTCGGCGCGGGCAGGGGAGCGCCCTTCTGCGCGCGTGCCGGCAGATAGCCGCCGAGCGCCTGGCGGCGTGCATGCAAATACTTCATCTCAGGGCTGTCTTCGGGCGGTTTGACGAAGCGCAGCTTCTGCACGTCTTCGTTCGACAGCGGTACGGCGAAGCGGTCGCGGAACGCGAACAGCGCCTCGTCCTCGAGCTTCTTCTGCTGGTGTGCCGTCATCCTGCCCTGGCCCCACGTGCCCATGCCATAGCCCTTCTTGGTCTGCGCGAGAATGACCGTGGGCTGCCCCTTGTGATTGACGGCGGCGTGATACGCAGCGTAGATCTTGAGCGGATCGTGGCCCCCGCGGCGCAGGCGATCGATATCCTCGTCGGATAGATGCGCCACGATCGCCTGCAGCTCGGGATACTTGTTGAAGAAATGCTCGCGATTGAAGCGTCCATCGGTGGCGGCGTACTTCTGAAACTCGCCGTCGACCGTCTCGTGCAGGCGCCTGATGATGATGTTGTCGTGGTCGCGTGCGAACAACGCGTCCCAGTCCGATCCCCACAGCACTTTGATCACGTTCCAGCCTGCGCCCGCGAACAGTCCTTCGAGCTCCTGAATGATCGAGCCGTTGCCGCGCACCGGACCATCGAGGCGCTGCAGGTTGCAGTTCACGACGAAGATCAGATTGTCGAGATTCTCGCGCGCGGCGAGCGATAGGCCGGCCAGCGCTTCGGGCTCGTCCATCTCGCCGTCGCCGACGAAGCTCCACACTTTCCGCCCGGAGGTGTCGAGGATCCCGCGATTTTCCAGATAGCGCATGAAGCGCGCTTGGTAGATCGCATTGAGCGGGCCCAGCCCCATCGAGCCGGTGGGGAACTGCCAGAAGGTCGGCATCAGCCAAGGATGGCAGTACGACGAGAGCCCTTTGCCGCCCACCTCCTGGCGATAGTTGGCGAGCTGCTCCTCGGTGAGGCGGCCTTCGAGATAAGCGCGCGCATACACACCGGGCGCCGCATGCGGTTGGAAGAAGATGAGATCGCCCGTCTGTCCGGCACGGAAGAAATGGTTGTAGCCGACCTCGAACAAATCCGCAATCGAAGCATAGGTCGCGATGTGGCCACCGAGCTCCGAGGCGACCTTGTTCGCGTGCACCACCATAGCGAGGGCATTCCAGCGTTCCAGCCCGAGAATGCGATTCTCGATATCGAGATTGCCGGGATACTGCGGCTGACCGGCGAGCGGGATGGTGTTGGCGTACGGGGTGCTCAGCACCGGGGGCAGCGCGACGCGCTGTTCGCGCGCATAGTCGAGCAGCTTGCGCAGGATGAAGGTGGCGCGCTCGCGTCCTTCGTTTTCGATGATCGTATCCAGCGCCTGCAGCCACTCCTTAGTCTCGATGGGATCGAGGTCGGGCGGCAGCACCGCCCAGTGGCCGGAACCGGTGAGATCGGAAAGATCGGTCATAAAAGTCTCCCGTGTCCGTCCGACGCGCGCTGGCGTGTCGAGCGGAAATATTGGACGCGAATCTTACTCCCATTGCCGAAGCACATGGTTTCGTTTCTCACCTTGCCGACGCCTGGTATTGCAATAAAATGCTGCGATACATGTCACCCATAGTACAAAATATCGGCCATGGAACTGGATACGACAGATTGGAAGATCCTGCGCCTGCTGCAGTCCGACGCGCGCATCTCGAACGTGGAGCTTGCGCGCCAGGTTGGTTTGTCGCCGTCGCCATGCTTGAACCGTGTGCGCACACTGGAGCAGAGCGGCTACATCAACCGCTACGTGAGCCTGCTCGATCCGCTGCGCGTGGGGCTGAAGGTGAGCGTCTTCATCCAGGTTACATTGGAAAAGCAGATCAAGCCGGCGCTGGAAGCGTTCGAGCGGGCGATTCGCGACCGCCCGGAGGTGATGGAGTGTTATCTGATGACCGGAGATGCGGACTATCTGCTGCGCGTTGTGGTACCCGACCTGCAGGCGGTGGAGCACTTCATCCTGAACTTCCTGTCGCGCGTGCCGGGCGTGGGCAACATTCGCTCGAGCTTCGCACTGAAACAGGTCAAGTATCAGACGGCGCTGCCGTTGCCGGGTCAGGCGGAGAAGCCGCCGGCACGCGGGAAGAGGTGAAAGGGTGAAGAGGTGGGAAGGTAAAAACGTGAAGAGGTGCATGTGCTGCTAAGCCGACGCGCGCGCATGAGTGCCTTCGGCGGTCGAGCGGTTCCCCAGGCCATGTCCCCCGAAACTGTGGGTCCGTTTGCCGAATATCCTACGCTCATGTCAAACGCTGAAGGTCAGCTTTGGGGTTTCTCGACCGACTGCCGTGGGTCGACCCCTGCCGTTCTCCATTCGTCTCAGGTCGGCCAACTCCGGACGTTCTGCTCCGATACGGAATTTTCCCGTTAGCAGACGCTCGAGCGTCCGCATACGCCAACCGCGCAAGAGATGTGCGACCACAATCACTGAATTCCGAACCCTGCGTCTCTGAGTCCCCGAACCACGGGTGGTCCCGATCCTGGGCAACATCGGACTCGGCGTCGCCGAACTTCTCCCACACGACCATTACCGCGAACCCCAGCAGCACGGCGTAGAGCACACCGACGGTGACGAATTTGAATCCGGCGACCTCGTTGTTGGTACTGAACGTCTCGAGACTCACGCACCGCCGGACGACAATACGGACCGGCTTTTGCTGGCAGGGTCGGCACGTCGACCAAGAGGATGCAGGACACCCACAATGGGCGAGGTGGTCAAGAACATCTTCACGCTATCGTCAGCTGCTAGTCTTTGGTCCACTGGAGCGCCCGCCTGCGCCGTCACGAGCTTCAGGAGCCCCAAGCTGCTCTGGAACGATCGATCAACTGTATCCTTGGTGGGTCTTCCCGCGGAAGACCCAGTAGACGCCGACTGTGTAAGCGGTGATCACGGGTAACACGACCACGCCGCCGTAGAACAGAAACTGCAGCGACGCGTCGGGAGCGGCGGAATTGGCCACGGTAAGCGCATAGGGGACCATGAACGGCCAGAGCATCACACCGAGCGTCAGGTAGGCCGCGAGGAAAAACAGCACAGTCAACGCGAACGGCAGGCCGTCGTGCGTACGGCGCGCGCCGATGAGGATCCCCACCAGGGCGAGGACGCCGATGGCCGGGAAAACAAGCCCCCAGGGTCGGTCCTCGAGATGACCGCGCGCGAGCACGCTGAAGTCGAACGCCAGCGCGAACGCTAGGCCGAGGACCGCGATCACCCCGGCGGCGAGCCAAGGGATGCGCGCGTATGCCCAGTCACGCAGCGCGCCCTCGCTCTTGAAAACCAGCCATCCTGCGCCGAGCAGCGCGTAGCCAAGCACGAGACCAACGCCGGTGAGCATTGGAAACGGGTGCAGCCAGTCCAACGCGCTGCCCGCGTACTGCCCGTTTGCGACTGGGATGCCCCGCATCATCGCGCCCACCGCGGCGCCCTGGACGAAGGCGACCACAATGGAGCCGACAAAGAAGCCCCAGTCCCAGAGCCAGCGCATGCGCTTGGTGCGGTCGCGGAATTCGAAAGCGATGCCGCGAAAAATCAGCCCGAAGAGCAGCAGCAGCACCGGGATGTAGAAGGCGCCAAGAAACACCGCATAGACCCCCGGGAAGGCGGCAAACAGGCTCGCTCCGATCACCACCAGCCAGGTCTCGTTGCCATCCCAGAACGGCGCGATGGTGTTGATCATCTGCATGCGCTTGTCCTCGTGGCGCGTGGTGCCGAAGAGCACACCCACGCCAAGATCGAAGCCGTCCAGGATCACGTAGACGAGGATCGAGAGGGCGATAACGCCGGCCCAGAACAGTGCGAGGTTGGTCGGTCCCATGCGCCCGTCAACCCTTCGCCTGCAGTCGACTGCCGGTCGCGGTTTCCGCCTTGTCGGCGAACGCCAGCGGCCGGTTGGCCGTCGCGCCCGGGATCGCCTCCGACTCGCCGGTCGGCCCATCCCGCAGGAGCTTGTAGATGTAATACGTGCCGAACGCGACGAACACGGCGTACACCGCCACGTAGCCGCTGAGTGAGAACAGCACGTCCCCGGTGGTGAGTGAGGGCGTCACCGCGTCCTTCGTCCGCAGCAGGCCGTAGACGACCCACGGTTGGCGGCCGACCTCTGCGGTATACCAACCGGTCAGGATGGCGATGAAGCCGGTGGGGAACGACAGGAACGTGCCCCAGAGAAACCAGCGCGTCGTCTCGAGCCGGCCGCGAAGGCGCAGGAAGTTCCCGAACCACGAGATCGCCAGCATGATCAATCCCATTCCGACCATCAGGCGGAAGCCGAAGAACGGGATCAGAACCGGCGGCCGGTCTTCCGGCGGGAATGTTTCAAGCCCGATCTCGCGCGCGGTCCAGTTGCCCGAGGCGATCATGCTGCCGAGTTTCGGTATCGTAATTGCGAAGAGGTTCTTCTCTGCCTTCGCATCCGGTATCGCGAGCAGTACCTCGGAGGCGGGCTGCTCGGTCTTCCAGCGCGCCTCGATTGCCGCGAATTTTGCCGGCTGATGCTTCAGAACGTACAGGCCGGTCAGATGCCCGAAGAAGATTTGCACCGGGATCAGCACCGCGACCAGCCCGAGGCCCCAGTGCAGCATCACGCGCGCCTCGGGGCGATGGATGCTGCGCAGCATGTACCAAGCGCCGGTGGCCGCCACGCACATGCCGGTGGTTAGGAAGGCGGCGAGCAGCATGTGTGGCCAGCGCACCCGCATGATCGGCCCGGTCGTGATCGTCCACCAGTCCGCGGGGATGATCCTGCCGTCGACAATCGTGTGACCGAGAGGGACCTGCATCCAGCTGTTGTTGGCGAGGATCCAGAAGGACGAGAACATCGTCCCGAGCGAGACCATGCAGCAGGCGAAGAAGTAGAAGCGCGGCGACACGCGCTTGCGCCCCAACAGCATGACACCGAAGAAGGTCGCCTCGAGCATGAAAGCCGTGAACGCTTCGTAGCCGAGGAGCGGCCCCTGAATCGAGCCCGTCTTCTCGGCCAGCACGCCCCAGTTGGTGCCAAACTGGAACGCCATCACGATGCCCGTCACGACGCCCATGCCGAACGACACCGCGAAAACCTTCAGCCAGAAGTCGAACACTCGCCGGTAGAGCGCGTTGCCGGTGAAAAGGCGCGCGCCCTCGATCGTCGCCAGCCACGCCGCCAACCCGATCGTGAACGACGGGAAAATGATGTGGAAGCTAATGACGAACGCGAACTGGATGCGCGACAAGAT
>JBGQKF010000266.1:0-6497 GCA_041499435.1 Gammaproteobacteria bacterium | reverse complement strand
TCCGGGCTCGCCCGCTCGTATCAGATCACCTCGGTATTCCCTGAATTTACCGCGCTCGAGAACGTCGTGATCGCGGTGCAGGCGCACGCGGGCCACAGCTTCCGGTTCTGGCGGCCCGCGCTGCGTGAGCCCGCACTGGTGGAACCGGCGCGCGCAATTCTCGCGCAGGTCGCCCTCACGCAGCGCGCGCATACGCCGGCCGCGGCGATGGCGCACGGCGAGCGCCGGCAGCTCGAAATCGCGATGGCCCTCGCCGGCCGGCCGAAGCTGCTGCTGCTCGATGAACCGATGGCGGGCATGAGCCATCACGAAGCCGCCGGCGTGGTCGCGTTGCTCGCCGCGCTCAAGAGCAAGTACACCATCGTCCTGGTCGAACACGATATGGACGCGGTGTTCGCGCTCGCCGATCGCATCACCGTGCTGGTGTACGGGCGCCCGATCGCCACCGGCACGCCCGACGAGATTCGCGCCAATCGCGAGGTGCGCGATGCGTACCTCGGCGACGCCGAAGAGCTGTCATGAGCGCCGCGCTGCTCGAGGTGCGCGGAATCGAGACCTTCTACGGTGCGAGTCAGGCGCTGTTCGGCGTTTCGCTCTGCGTGGATGAAGGCGAGGTGATCACCCTGATCGGTCGCAATGGCATGGGCAAATCGACCACGGTGAATACGCTCATGGGACTGCTCGCGCCGCGCAGCGGTGAAGTGCTGCTGGCCGGAGCTCGAGTCAACGGCAAGCCGCCGTATCGGATCGCGCAGAGCGGGCTCGGGCTGGTGCCTGAGGGCCGGCAGATTTTTCCGAATCTCACGGTGCATGAGAATCTGGTAGCGACCGCCGGCAACCGCCGCGCCATGCGCGATCCGTGGACACTCCCACGGGTGTATCGGATGTTCCCGCGGCTGCAGGAGCGCGCGCGTAATCTCGGTGCGAATCTCTCCGGCGGCGAGCAGCAGATGCTGGCGATCGGACGCGCGCTGATGACCAATCCACGGCTGTTGATCCTCGACGAAGCCACCGAAGGCCTCGCGCCGCTGATTCGCGCAGAAATCTGGCGATGTTTGGCGGAGCTCAAGGCATCCGGCCTCGCGCTGATCGTCATCGACAAGAACATCGGCCCCCTGCTGCGTCTGGCGCAGCGCCATTACATTCTCGAGAAAGGACGTGTGGCGTGGAGCGGGACGTCGGGTGAGCTGCGTGCGAAACCGGAATTGCTGCACGAATACATCGGCGTCTAAGCCCCGTCCCGTGTCTTTCGTGGTGCGTTGCCCGCAGACGACGCCCCCTATGCGACTTGCATTGCGAGTCGGTTCACTTCTTGCATGCGCCACTGGGTCCGGGTGCAGCCCGTCTGCAACCGCCGGCCCAATCACTCGTCTGTTGCAGTTATGATTAGGCCATAGACCTTCGACGAGGCAGAACCGATGGGTTCACTGCTGGATTCTGGAGTTTCGAGCACCGCCGCTCCAGTCGAGACTGCAGATCATCCGCGCACCCTCGGCTGGGTCGCCACCACCGCGCTGGCGATGGGCGGCAGCAATCAAAGCCTGTTCCTGCTGAGCGCCCTGTTCGCGGGTCAGGGTGAAATCCCCGGCCAGGGCAGCGCCGCCGTCCCCCTGCTGGTCGTCGGCCTGCTGCTGGCGTGGGCGGCAGCCCCCGGGTGGACCGAGCTGATCCTGATGTACCCCAGGCGCGTAGGCGGTATTGCCGCCACCTGTGCCGAAGCATTCCGACCCTACAATCCGGTGCTCGCGAACCTCACCGGCGTGTGCTACTGGTGGGGTTGGATTCCCACCTGCGGCTTGACTGCGATCTTCTCGGCGGCCGCCATCCATGAATGGTATCTGCCGAATGTACCGGTCCCCATCCTCGCCTGTGGCCTGGTGCTGTCCTTCATGCTGGTCAATCTGTGTGGCGTGAAATGGGCCGGCCGGCTGGCCATCCCCATCGCAACCGCGTCGGCTTCGCTCGCCCTGATTTCAGCGCTCGCGCCGGTCTTTGCCGGTGAGGTGGACTGGAAACAGGCGTCCACGTTCCACCTGACTGTCCCGTTCGCAGGTTGGTTCGGCGGACTGACCGCCTGCATGGCCGGACTGTATTTAATTGGCTTCGCTGCACCGGCCTTCGAAGCAGCGGCCTGTCACGTCGGAGAGACGGTCGATCCGAACAAGAATGTTCCACGCGCCATGTTCGCGTCCGGCGCCATGGCGTCGGTCTATTTCATCGCCTTGCCGGTAGTCTGGCTCGGTGTGCTCGGACCCGAGCAACTCGGCAAGGACCTGATGCTGGTGCTCGGGCCGACGTTCGCGCCCGTGTTCGGCAGCTTCGCCAAGGCCGCAGCCATCTGGTTCATGATGCTCAACATGTTTCACGGCACGCTGCAGCCGCTCGCCGGGGCCGCACGCACGATGTCACAACTCGCCGAAGACGGACTGCTCCCGCGCATCCTGGAGAAGCGCTCGCGCACCGATGTGCCCTGGGTCGCCACCTGCCTCACGGCGGGCATGGCCATCTTCTTCCTGTTTCTGGGCGATCCGGTCTGGCTGCTCGCGGCGGCGAACTTCACCTATCTGATTGGCATATGCCTGCCCAACGTCGCGGTATGGCTGCTGCGCAAGAATCAACCGGACGCGACGCGCCCCTATCGTGCACCGCGCGGCTTGATCGTCGCGGGGCTGGTCGCCGCCGCCGTCTGGAGCATCTCTGCCATCCTGGGTTTCCAGCAGTTCGGCATGAAGACCGTTTTGTTCGGCGTGCTGTTCGCCTACTCCGGCTCGGCGCTGTACGCGTGGCGCCGGTTCAGCGACCGGCGCCGTGCGGGCTTGCCCGGCGTGGCGAAGACGCTGCACATCAAGCTCACCGGCGCCATGCTGCTCGTGCTCGTGTTCGACGGCGCCGGCTATCTGCTCGCGGTCACCAGCCTGCCCGACCAGAGCAGTGCGCTGGTGAGCGTGCTCGAGGACATCTTCGTCGCGGTCGCGATCCTGAGCATCAGCGTGGGGCTGGTGCTGCCCGGGATCATCGCGCATGCGATGGTACAGATGTCGAATGCGGCGGCCGGCATGGCCAAAGGTGCGATGGCGAGCTTTTCGAACGCGCTGCTCGCGCTCGGACGCGGCGATCTGGACGCCGCCTATGCGAAGGTGAGCGTGGCGCTGGTGAAGGTCCATTCGAATGACGAAGTGGGCGAGATGGCGAAAAACTTCAATTCGCTGCAGCAGGAAGTGGCGCGCGCCGCCGCGAGCCTCGATCAGGCGCGCGAGGAGCTGCGCCAGGCACGCCACGATGCGCTCACCGGCCTGATCACGCGCCGAGAGTTCGAGCGGCGTCTGGAGATTGCGCTCGTCAAAGCGCGAGGCGATCCCACGCCCTATTGCCTGCTGTATCTCGATCTCGATCACTTCAAGGTGGTGAACGATACCTGCGGCCACGCGGCCGGCGACGAGCTGCTGCGCCAGATCACCGGACTGCTGCGTGCGGCGATCCGCAATCGCGACGGTGTGGCGCGCCTGGGCGGCGACGAGTTCGCCATTCTGCTCGAGGATTGCCCGCCGGCACCGGCGGAACGGATCGCGCAGGATCTGCTGCAAGCGATCCAGGCGTTCACCTTCACCTCGGCCGATAAGGTCTTCAAAATCGGCGCGAGCATCGGCCTGGTCACCTTTTACGACGGCGAGCTCGGTTCGCTCGAGCTGATGCGCGCAGCCGACGACGCCTGCTACGTGGCGAAAAAGAAGGGCCGCAATCGCATCCACATCTACCAGCCCGCGGACCGGGAAGTCGCGGCCCGGCAAGGCGAGGTCGACTGGGTGGGACGCTTGCGCCACGCCCTGGAGGACAGCCGCTTTTGCCTATATGCACAAGACATGATTTCGGTGGGCGCAGCGCGCGCAGCCGAGCGCCATCAGGAGCTGCTGTTGCGCATGATCGACGAGGATCAGCAGATCGTCGAGCCGATGGCGTTCATTCCGGTTGCCGAGCGCTATAATCTGATGCCCGCCGTGGACCGCCTGGTGATCGCGACGGCTTTCACGCAATGTGCGCGCATCGTCGAGCAGGAAGGCCGCGTCGACCTGCATCGCTGGGCCATCAACCTGTCCGGTGAATCGCTCTCCCAGGACGATTTCCTGGAGTTCGTGCGCAACCAGTTCAAGCTGACTGGACTGCCTCACCCCGCGATCTGCTTCGAGATCACCGAAACCGCCGCCATCGCCAACTTCGACAAGGCGACGCATCTGATCCGGGAGCTGAAGAAGCTGGGCTGCGGCTTCTCGCTGGATGACTTCGGCAGCGGCATGTCCTCGTTCCGTTATCTCAAGCACCTGCCGGTCGACCACCTGAAGATCGACGGCGCCTTCGTGCGCAACATCGGCGACGATGCAATCGACCGGGCGATGGTCGAGGCGATCAACAAGGTCGGTCACACCATGGGCATCACCACCATCGCCGAATGTGTGGAGATGCCGCAGACGCTGACCATCCTTCGCGAAATCGGCGTCGATTACGCGCAGGGATTCGCTATCGCGCGTCCTCAGCCGTACATCACCGCGCACCAGTTCATGTCCGGCATGACCGTGCACGCGGCCTGAGGCGCCACCGCCACATCGCCATTCGCGGCAATGCCATCGCGTCCACGCGATGCAGGCCGACAAGCGCCAACTGCCAACGCAGAGGCGCGGAGCACGCAGAGAAGATCGGGTCGTTATACAATTCACTGGGACGCGGTGACTTCGATTGTTGGATGTTGCTCTGCGTCCTCTGTCCCCCTCTGCGGGCTCTGCGTTGTCAGGTTTGCTTTGGTTCTTAGTCCTAAGTACGCGTGTACCAGGAGGCAGCGGTGGAACCGGTACATAGCGCACTGCCGAAATCAAATCTGCGTCCACTGATAAGGAGATGAGATTGAATCGACACGCTTTCCGCGTTTTGCCGGGCATGCGCCGGGGCTTGAGCACTGAAGTACCGCTGCCGACTCGGCTCATCTCCAACGAGGAATTTCCGCCACTGCCGCAGACCGCTGCGCAGCGCGAGGTGGAGCAGCGGATCCTGGCGGCAGCCGGCCGGCTCGCTCCGCGACTGGGCTTGAGCCGCCGTGATTTCCTGCGCACCAGCGGCGGGATGGCGGCATCCTTTCTCGCCATGAACGCGGTGTTCGGTCGTTTCTTCGACGTCGCGGAAGTCGAAGCGGCCGAGCCTTCTGCAACCAGGGAACGCGCGGGCGAACCCTATTTCATCTTCGACGTGCAGTTGCATTACGTCGGCGCGGCGTACGATCCGACCAACGCGGAAGCCGAGCGCAAAGGCGCAGTCAGCAAGGGCGCGCTGATGGGCCTGCGCAAGCGCGCACAGGCCATGAATCCCAGGCTCGCGTCCGATACCGGCTCGCTAGCCGATCTCTCGTGGCAAAACTTCATCAAGGAAGTATTTCTCGACAGCGACACCGCCATCGGCCTCATCTCCACGCCGCCCGGTCCGTATCCTCAGGAGGCGGTGGTGCCGCCGAAGGAGATGACGCACATCCGCGATGAGATCAATCGCATCACCGGCTCGCGGCGCATGCTGGCGCACGGCCTGGTGACGCCGCAGCTCGGTCAGACCGATCTCGACTTCATGGAGATGCAGGCGCAGGCGCTGAAGATCGACGCGTGGAAGGCCTACACCGGATCATGCCCGAAGGGCTTCGAACACGGCTGGTTCGTCGATGACGAGAAGATTGCGTATCCGATGCTGGAGAAAGCACGCAAGCTCGGCGTGCAGCGCTTCTGCGTGCACAAGGGCCTGCCACTCGGCCCGGTAGCGGACTACAACCATCCCCGCGATCTGATCAAAGCCGCGAAGGATTTCCCGGACATCGATTTCCTCGCGTACCACTCGGGGCTGCTGGGACCCTCAGCACCCAAACCTTCGGGCGAGATCCCGTGGACCACGGAGTTCTGCGAGATGAAGAAGAAGGAACCGGGGATCAACAATATCTACATGGAGCTCGGGTCCACCCTCGGCCAGCTCGTGAGCATCAATCCCACCGCGTGTGCGCATCTGCTGGGGCAGATGATCGCGGCGTTCGGCGCGGATCATGTGCTCTGGGGAACGGATTCGATCTGGTATGGCACACCGCAGTGGCAGATCGAAGCGATGCGGCGTTTCCAGATCCCCGATGCGCTGATCGAGAAGCAGGGCTACGCGCCGCTCACTCGCTCGGTGAAGGAACAGATCTTCGGCTTGAATGCGGCACGCGTGTTCACTGTCGACGTGGACGCCAGGCGCAACGAGCTTCCTGCGGACTATTTGAGCAAGATCAAAATGGCATATATCGAAGAAGGCGCGCAGCCGAGTCACCGCTTCTACGGTTGGGTTGCGTGACGGAACGGCGCCTGCGCGCGTCCATCAGCACACGCAGCTCACGGTTTCTTCACATCGCGCAAAGCCCGATGGCACGATACGCACGCCATGGTCATCCGCATGTACGAATAGGCCACGCCGTCGGCACTTTGCCGCCGGGCGGCGTC
>JBGQKF010000265.1:0-6509 GCA_041499435.1 Gammaproteobacteria bacterium | reverse complement strand
TGCGTATGGCCGTTCACCAGTCCCGGAATGAGCAGCTTGCCCGAGGCGTCGATGCGCTGCGCTGTATCGCCGCTCACGCTCGCCGGTGGAACGAGATCCGCGATCGTGTCGTGCTCGACGATCACGTCGAGAGGCTCGCAGTCGAGGGCTCCTGGCCGCAGCACACGGCCGCCATGGATGATGATCATTGAGGTGGCTCCAGCATTTCTAAGTCCTTCAGACTTTGCCGCGGGTCCTGGCTGTGCTGTATTCCCTCCCCTTGTATGGGGGAGGGTGAGGTGGGGATGGGGTAATCGGCGCAAGTCCCCATCCCCCTCCCCATCCCCCTCCCAAGCCTCCCCCTTGAAGGGGGAGGAGAAACCATCAGCATCGCATGGCTCGGCGAATCGTTCGACCCATGCGAGAGCCGGATGAACCCATTCTTAAGCCTGGCCAGTGTAATGAGATCCGTCATGGGTCGGGTGGCGGGTTCGCGACTGGTTGCTCGGTCTCAGGCAAGAACGCAGCTCTTCAGCTACTATGCACGCACCCGTCGAACCATGCCATTCATCGCGAGCACACTATGAAAGAATCGAGAGAAGTTCTTTTGCGACGCCTGGAAGACGCTGCCCGCCAGCTGCGGCGCAACGTATGGCGCGCACTCAAGGCGGGGGGCGGCGGCCACGCGGGCGGCTCCAGCTCCGCAGCGGATATGCTTGCAGCACTCTACTTCCATCGGCTGCGTGTGCGCCCCACCGAACCCGATTGGCCGGAGCGTGATCGCTTCGTGCTGTCGAAAGGTCATGCGAATGCCGCGCTCGGTGCGGTGCTCGCGCAGGCCGGCTTCGTCGAAGATGCGCTGCTCGATCGCTTCTATGGCTTCGAGTCGCCGTTCGGGATGCATCCGGACATCAAGCTTCCCGGGGTGGAGATGTGCACCGGAGCGCTCGGTCACGGGCTCGCGGTGGCAATGGGAATGGCGCTCGGGGCGCGCATTCAGAAGCAGGCGTTCCACACGTTCGTCATGGTGGGCGACGGCGAGTTGCACGAAGGCTCGAACTGGGAAGCGGCGATGGCGGCCGCGCACTACAAGCTCACTAATCTCACTGCCATCATCGATGCCAATAAGATTTCTCAGAGTGGGCGTGTCGCGGACATCATCGGCGTCGAGCCGCTTGCTGACAAGTGGCGTGCATTCGGCTGGCAGGTGCGGGAGATCGACGGTCACAGCATGGGCGAAGTGGTTGACGCGCTCGATGGCGTGCCGTTCCATGCAGAGCGTCCCTCCGCGATCATCGCCCACACCGTCAAAGGCAAGGGCGTGAGCTTTGCCGAAGACACCTACGTCTGGCACAGCAACAACGTGGATGACGACATCTACGCTCGTGCTCTCGCCGAGCTGGGGATGCCATGAACGCATTCACGCCTGTCGACTGGCGCGCCCGCGCCGCCAACCAGACCCGGCTTGCATTCGGCCAGGCGCTGCTCGAGCTTGCGGCGCGCGATTCGAAGACGGTAGTTGTATCCGCCGATACGCAGGACCTGCTCGGCATTCGTCCCTACATCGAGCGCTACCGCGAACGCTTCATCGAAATGGGCATCGCCGAGCAGAACGCGATCGGCGCCGCCTCCGGCATGGCGACCACCGGGCTGCATCCATATGTGTGCGCCTATGCACCGTTCATCACGGCACGCAGCATGGAGCAGGTGCGCAACGACGTCGCGTACGCGAACCAGCGCGTGGTGATCGGCGCAGCGGCGAGCGGCATCTCGCTCGGCGTGGCTGGAGGGACGCATCACGCGCTGGAGGACCTCGCTCTCATGCGCAGCTTGCCGCATATGACGGTGATCGTGCCGGCCGACGTCGATGAGGCGTATCAGGCCACGCTCGCGACACTCGACATCGATGGACCGGTTTATCTTCGGCTGGGTGGCCGTGTCGAGGAACCACCGGTGAGTCCACCCGACTCGGTGTTTCGACTCGGTAAGGCCGTGGAGCTGCGGCCCGGCAACGATGTGGCCGTGATCGCGTGCGGGGCATTGGTGGAGCCGGCGGTGCGCGCATCGGATGCGCTGCGAGCGCAGGGCATTGCGGCGCGTGTCATCAACATGCACACGATCAAGCCGCTCGATCGCGAGGCGATTCTCACGGCGGCTGCCGAGACACGCGGGATCGTCACGGCGGAGGAGCATCATCTGACCGGCGGCCTGGGTGGCGCGGTGGCTGAACTGCTAGGCGTCGAACGCCCCACGCGCATGCGCATGATCGGCATGCCGGACACCTTTGCGATGGTAGGCCCGACGATGAAGCTGCGCGCCAAGTATGGCATGAGTGCGGAGGCGATCGCCGAGGCTTGCCGGAGTCTCCTCAGCTAGCCTGCTAGGTGTAGTGATATAGTGCCTCACCCGTCGGGCATCACCCGGCGGCTTGTGTCGGCGCCGTCTTCTTCTGCGCCGCTGAATATCAAAACCAATCGGGAGGAAGTACTCATGAAGCGATTCGTTGTCGCTGTACTGGGCGTGCTGCTGTCATTCGCAGCCGCTGCCGAAAACCGGCCGTTGCTGGTGGTGAGCGAAGTCATTCAGATCAAGGCCGAGCCGGCAAAGGTCTGGAATTTCCTGAAGCGTTTCGATGGGCTCAAGGACTGGCACCCGCTGTTCTCCGGAAGCGAGATCGTCTCCGGCCGCGACGGTCAGCTCGGAGCCATCCGGCTGATCACGATCAAAGACGGGCCAAGCTTCACCGAAGAACTGCTGGCTGTGAACGACGCCGGCATGGCGTTCACCTACAGTGTGATCGAATCGCCGCTGCCCATCGATCGGTATATGTCCACGATGAGCGTGAAGTCCGATGGAGCGGGCGGCAGCATCGTAACCTGGGTGGGTCAGTTCAGCCGCAAGAATCCGCGGAGCAATCCGCCGGAAGCGGAGAACGATGCCGCCGTGTTAGGACTGATCGCCGGCGCGTATCAGGGCGGGTTGCAGAATCTCAAGAAAGTGATGGAATAGGAGTCGCGGCAGCAACGCTCAGCGTCGTCGCACACGGGCGCTGCCGCCGAGCAGCGCCCGGTTTCACCCAATCATCATTCCCGCACCGTTCCGTCTCACTTTGCCGTTCGTGACTCTTTCTTCCAAGGCCGATTCAGTCTGCGCGCACGCAGCAGCATGAGGACAGCCAGCCCTGTGCCGAATAACGCGTAAGTCTCAGGCTCCGGCACCGGCGGCGATGCATCGTTCAGTGCGAGGAACACGCCGGTCTGCGCATCGACATCGAACTCGAACCCCGGCCCCGCACCGGTGTAATCGTAGATTGCACCGGCCAGTGGAACCGGGTTGGTGGTGCCGCTCAAAAAATCGAAGCTGTCCCCGGTCTTGGGCAGGAACCCATTCTCGAAGATGAATTCGATCTTGCTGCCGGCCAGTACCGCGCTGCCGAGCACGTTCAACACGTCGAACTGACCGGGCCTGAGCCCCGCGACCTGGATCTCGATCAGGCCGTGCGACTGGAGCGAACCCTGAATGGTCAGTGTGCCGGGCGAGTTGCCGGGTGCGATGATGCCGCCGGCATTGACCACGGCGCCGATCACAGTGCCGTTGCCGTTCAGCAGACCGCCATCGCCGATGCGGATCTGATCGGCCTGCACCACGCCGCCGTCTCGCACGGTGAGCGTGCCCGTCCCGGCGTTGGTGACCCGATCGGTGGCGATACCGACACCGACGAATGCTCCACCATTGAGCAGGCTGTTGGTGCCGCGGACCACTGCGATGCCGTTGCCGCCGACACGCGAGCCGACGTACACGCCGCTGATGTCGCCGGGCGCGTTGGCGTTCAGGGGTTGGCCTACGACGACCTGGCCGCCGGCGGTGATGTTGAGCTGGCCGTTGCCGCCGTTGTGATCGCCGAGCACGATCGCCAGCGAATTGTTGCCGGTGATCTGGATCTTGCCGTTGTTGGCGACGTTGATCACGCCGATGCCGCTCACGTCAGTCGCCGACTGTGTTCCCGCTCCGCCTGCGACCAGGCCACCGAATGGAACTCCCGCTGCCGGGTTGATCGACAGCGTGGCGCCGTCGCTGACATTGAGCGTTCCGTTGCCGCCGAGTCCGACACTGACGAAAGCGCCGAACCCGGCGTTGTCGACACCGGCCAAGGCGACCGTGCTGGTTGCGCCTCTGAGCACCATGGTGCCCACGCTGCCGGGTTGAAATCCTATGAGAGCGCTCTGTGCACTCACCTTGCCGCCGTTGTCGACGATCAGTGTGCCCACACCACCTCGGCCGACTACGAAGGCGCCATGTGTCGAGAGGACATCAACCTCGGAACCGGCGCCCGATACAACCATCGTGCCCGTCCCCGCTGGAGTGCCATCCCCTTGCTGAAATGGACTACCGCCGATTGCGAACGCGCCGGTAGCGAGCGCGCTGGTGTCCTCAACCGTGATCTTGCCGCCGTTCAACACGGAAAGCTGTCCGCTGCCGGTTCCGCCGACGGTGAACCCCGGCGCCCGCCCATCGACATTGGTACCGTTCCCGATAATCTGAACCAGAGAGCCGGTCCCCGACACCGTCATTGTGCCGGTGCCGAAGCCGCCGTTGCCACCGATGGTGATGCCGCCACCGGGTGTGCCTGCATCTCGTCCATCGATCAAGATGCGCCCGCCGTTGAGGACCGATACGCTGCCCGTCGCCCCGTTGAGCCAGCCGATCACGATGCCAGCGGCACCATTGGTGGGGTCGCCCCCGACCATGTTGAGCAGCGATTGACTGCCCTCGACCCGCAGCGTGCCGGAGCTGCCGGGATTCCAGCCGACCGGCATGAATGTGCTGTTGATCCTGCCGCCGTTGGTGATGTTGACGATCCCGGTCCCGCGGTAGCCGGCCAGGACGGTCGATGGCAGTCCGACGGAGGTGTTCTGCACCGTCCACGTAGAGCCGGTGCCATCGACGTTCACGATTCCAGTCGACGCCGACTGGCCGTTGCTCGACGTCGGATCGCCGAGATTGGAGAACGCGACGAACGCACCCACCGTGGTTGCGGTGGCGCCGTTCAAAACGTTGAAGGTTGCGCTGGTGGGTGCACCCGGCGTACCGAAGCCCGGACTGACACCGCCGTTGGCGATACCGAAGGCGCTGTTAGTCCCAAGCGAGTCACCGACGATGAAACGGGAACCTGCGCCGGTCACAGTCAACGTGCCGGTGGAGCCGGCGCCGTTCCCGATTTCGGTTCCGTTGCAAGTGAGGCAATTCGGGAACGGGCTGGCGCCGCCCTGCGCGTTGACGACGGCGCCGTTTTGAATCAGCAGCGTGCCGACCGACAGCCCACCGACGTTGAAGGCATTGGTTGCCGTCAGAGCGGCGCCTGCACCCGAAACCGTGATCGTTCCGGTCGCACCGGTTGCGAGGTTGCCGCCCAGACCGATGAAGGAGAAGACGTCGGGTCCAGGCGCGACGACACTGGCGCTGCCGACAGCGTTGATACCTACTTGCAGCGTCTGCGACCCGGAGTCGATGAAGGTGTCGCCGGCCACCGTGACGGCTCCGATCCCGGCCCGAGGCGCCAGAAAGGCAGCGACGAGCGATGCTTGTGCGAACAGAAGATCCCACCGGATTGCCATAGCTGCCTCCCTTGCATCCGAAAGTCGTCCCCGTGTGTTCTCACCCGAGTCCACGGCATGCTCAGTCCGCTTATTGATGAATCAGTTGCATGCAGGCTGCGAACGGAGATCCGAGCCTGTTCTTGGAATTGTGCTTCGCCCGCGCGAACACGAACAGCATATTCCAAGCAGATGACGGGCTCAAGGACCAGAGCGCCGCCAGCGGCATTTTCCTGCTGTTCGCAGCCGAGGAGTCTGGCTGGTAAGCTTCGCGCAAGCGTTTCCGGTTGCAGATGGTCACCCTTCAAGGTCGGTACTGATCAGGCTCGGCGGCGTAACCGTGCGCTGATCCGAAATGGGTGACCTCCCGTCCGTAGTCGGTCAACTGCAGCCGGCTCAAGCCTCGTTTAGTCGCTGTGGTATGGTTGGGCTGCCAAAGCCTTGCTGCTAACCTTGAGCGTTGTTATGCCCAATCTCGATCAGTCCTGCTGGCTGCGCATTGTCCCGAGCCTCGCGCTTGCGTTCGGCACTTTGCTCGCAGGCGAGCGCTTTGCATTCGCGCAAGTCGAGACCGCTACACCGATCAAGCATCTGATAGTGATCTATCAGGAAAACGTTTCCTTCGATCACTACTTCGCCACTTACCCGCGCGCGGAGAATCCGCCCGGCGAGCCGCAATTCAAGGCGCGAGCTGGAACGCCCAGCGTCAACGGGTTGAGCGGTACGCTGCTCACGCACAATCCAAACAGTGCGCAGCCTTTTCGCTTTCCGCGATCGCACGCTGCGACGTGCGATCAGGATCATGAGTACAAGGCGGAGCAGGAAGCGTACAACAAAGGATTGGCCGATCGGTTCGTGCAGATGACTGGCACCGGCGACAAGGGGGTGAGCGGCAGCACGCCGTGCAGCCCGACCGACGTCCTGGGCTACTTCGAT
>JBGQKF010000264.1:0-6552 GCA_041499435.1 Gammaproteobacteria bacterium | reverse complement strand
GGTGGAAGGCGCCGTGCAGAAGTTCCTGAAGGAAGTCACGCTGGTCGGCCAGCCGTTCGTGTAGAATCCCGAGCTCACCATCGAGCAGCTGCTCAAATCGAAGAGTGCTTCGATCGCACGCTTCGTGCTCTATGTGGTGGGCGAGGGCATCGAAAAGAAGCAGACGGACTTCGCAGCCGAGGTCGCCGCGCAGACCGAAGCGGCCATGAAGCAGGCCAAGCCCTCTTGATCGCCGGTGCCCGAGGTGCGGGCATGGGCATGAACGGATAAACGCATCGGAGCCCGGATGGACGCAAAGCCCGTCTACAAGCGCGTGCTGCTCAAGCTGTCGGGCGAGGCATTGATGGGTGAAGACCCTTACGGCATTAACCGCGCCACGCTGGAGCGCATCGTCGCCGAGGTGGCAGAGGTGGTGCGCATGGGCGTTGAGGTCGGCGTAGTGATCGGCGGTGGTAACATTTTCCGTGGCGTGGCACCGGGTGCCGCGGGCATGGACCGCGCAACCGCCGACTACATGGGTATGCTGGCGACCGTGATGAACGCGCTGGCGCTGCAGGATTCGATGCGCCAGCTCGGGCTGGCAAGCCGGGTGCAGTCCGCGCTCAACATCGAGCAGGTGGCCGAGCCTTACATCCGTGGCAAGGCGATGCGCTACCTGGAGGAAGGCAAAGTGGTGATCTTCGCTGCCGGCACCGGCAATCCGTTCTTTACGACCGACACGGCGGCCGCGTTACGCGGCATGGAAATGAATGTGCAGATCGTGCTGAAAGCCACCAAAGTCGACGGTGTGTACACCGCCGACCCGAACACCGCTCCGGATGCCACGCGCTACCGGCGGCTCACGTTCGATGAAGCGATCGTCAAGAATCTCAAAGTGATGGACGCCACTGCGCTTACGCTGTGCCGCGACCAGAAGCTGCCGATCAGCGTATTCAGCATTTTCAAGCCAGGGGCGTTGAAGCGTGTCATTCTCGGTGAGGACGAGGGCACGCTGGTGCACAATTGATGCAGGGGTAAGGGAGTTCGACAACCATGATTGCAGACCTCAAGAAAGCCGCCGAGCAGAAGATGCAGAAAAGTCTGGACGCGCTCAAGACCGATCTGGGCAAGGTGCGCACCGGGCGCGCCCACACCGGGCTGCTCGATCACATCGTGGTGGACTACTACGGTACGCCGACTCCGCTCAACCAGATCGCCACCCTCAGCCTTCCCGATGCCCGGACCATTGCTGTGACACCGTACGAAAAGCGCATGGCGGGCGTGATCGAAAAGGCGATCCGCGATTCCGATCTCGGTTTGAATCCTTCGTCGGTCGGCGAAGTGGTGCGCGTGCCCATGCCCGCGCTCACCGAGGAGCGGCGCAAGGAGTTGATCAAGGTGGTCAAGCACGAGGCCGAGAACGCGAAAGTGGCGGTGCGCAATGTGCGGCGCGACGCCAATACGCATTTGAAGGAGCTGCTCAAGGATAAGAAGGTCGCCGAAGATGAGGAGCGCCGCGCGCAAGACGATGTGCAGAAGCTCACCGATCGCTACATCGCGGAGATCGACAAGGTGCTGCACGCCAAAGAAGCCGAGCTGATGGCGATATGAGCGGAGCCGCGGGCTGATGGGGGCCTCATGTTCGTAAGCTCGACCATCGATATCCCGAATGCGGACGATGTCCCGCGCCACATCGCCATCATCATGGATGGCAACGGGCGTTGGGCGCGCCGGCGCCGGCTGCCGCGCGTAGCCGGGCACCGCCGCGGCGTGGAAACGGTGCGCAGCCTGATCCGCAGCTGCATCGAAAAGGGCGTTCAATATCTCACGCTGTTCGCATTCAGCAGTGAGAACTGGCGGCGTCCGCCGGACGAAGTCTCCTTCCTGATGCAGCTTTTCATTCGCGCCCTGGAGAGCGAGGTCAGCAAGCTGCACGAGAATGCCATCCGACTGCGGGTGATCGGCGATCTCACGAGCTTCGAGCCGCGGCTAGTGACATTGATTCAGGATGCCGAGGCGCTTACCGCGAACAACTCCCGGCTGACGCTGACCATCGCCGCCAACTATGGGGGGCGCTGGGACATCATGCAGGCGGTCAACCGCATGCTGAAAGATCGCCCCGAGCGTGCCGGCGGGTTCAACGAGCGTCACCTCGCCCCTTATCTGGCGTTGAGCTACGCTCCGGAGCCCGATCTGTTCATTCGCACCGGCGGCGAACAGCGCGTGAGCAATTTCTGCCTGTGGCAGCTCGCGTACAGCGAGTTCTATTTCACCGATGTGCTGTGGCCCGACTTCGATGGCGAGGCGTTCGCCGCCGCACTGGCCTCGTACCGCCAACGTGAGCGCAGATTCGGACGCACCAGCGAGCAGCTCAAGCAAACCAGGAGCGCCGCCGCACCTGCCCCGCAACCGCAGGCGGCGGATCCTGGCTAAGCCGAGCCTGCTGCATGCTGTTCAAGCGCGTCTTTACAGTGGCCGTCTTGTTGCCGCTGTTCGTGGCCGCGCTGTTTCTGTTGCCCAATCTCTACTGGGGCATCCTGTTGACCGCCGTCATCGTGGCGGCGGGATGGGAGTGGGGGCGTCTCGCCGGATACGGGCTGCGCGGACGAGTGCTGTTTTGCCTGGTGCTCCTGGCATGCGCGACATCAATTCTGATCTGGGAGCACGGCGGGTCTCGGCCCGCGTTGTTGCATACCGCAGCAGGCCATGCGATCTACGCCCTTTCCGCGGCGTTCTGGATGGGAATTGCGCCGGCCTGGCTCTACTATCGGTGGGAGGTGCGCGCCCCCCTTCTGCTCGGCTTGATCGGCTGCATCGTGCTGCTGCCATGCTGGCACGCGATGGTGTGGCTGCAGAAGCCGCCGGCTCGCCTGCTGCTTGCCATGGGTGTGGTGTGGATCGCGGATACGGCCGCGTATTTCGTCGGACGCCGCTTCGGCCATCGCAAGCTCGCGCCGCTGGTGAGCCCCGGCAAGACCTGGGCTGGGGTATGGGGGGCCGCGGTTGCGGTCGCCGTGTACTGGGTGCTGGTGTGGGCGATCGCGCCCGGCGGTAGCGTGCGACTGGTACCCGGAATGATTCTCGCATTGCTGATGACCGCGCTTTCCATCGTCGGCGACCTGTTCGAATCCTGGATGAAGCGGGTCGCGGGTGTGAAGGACAGCGGCGGGCTGCTGCCCGGCCACGGCGGATTGCTGGACCGCGTGGATGGCCTGACCGCTGCTTTGCCTCTGGCAGCCATATACTTCGCCTATTTGCACGCTTGAGCGTTAGGTCCACAACACGGTCTGACATGCCCACCACGCCCCGGGGCTTGGAGCCCCTCTCGATACAGCGGCTGGTCGTGCTCGGTGCCACCGGCTCCGTCGGTGCCAATACGCTGAGCGTCGCCGCCCTGCATCCGAGCCGCTTCGAGATCGTTGCGCTCACCGCACATGCGAAAGGCGATCTCCTCCTCGAGCAATGTCGTCGCTTCCGCCCGCGTTACGCGGTGCTGGTGAACGAGGCGGCAGCGCTCGAGCTGCAGCGACAGGTGAGAGCCGAAGGACTGCCCACGCGTGTGCTCGCCGGCCACTCGGCGCTGGTCGAGGTGGCCACGCTGCCGGAGGTCGATACCGTGATGGCGGCGATCGTGGGCGCCGCGGGCCTGCCGGCGACGCTGGCGGCCGCGCGCGCCGGCAAACGGGTGCTGCTTGCGAACAAGGAAGCGATGGTCATGGCGGGACGGCTGTTTCGCGAAGCGTTGCGCACCAGCAGAGCCGCGTTATTGCCGATCGACAGCGAGCACAACGCGATTCTGCAGTCATTGCCCGCAAGCTTCGAGGGCGATCTGCAGGCATGCGGAGTGCGGCGAATTCTGCTGACCGCATCGGGGGGCCCGTTCCTGCGCACGCCGCTCGAGCGTTTGCCGCGGGTGACACCGGATGAAGCATGCGCCCATCCGAACTGGGTGATGGGCCCCAAGATCTCGGTGGATTCGGCCACCATGATGAACAAGGGGCTCGAGCTGATCGAGGCGTGCTTCCTGTTCCAGGCGAGCTCGCAGCAGGTGGAAGTGCTGATTCATCCGCAGAGTGTGATTCACTCGATGGTCGAATATGTGGACGGCTCGGTGCTCGCGCAGCTCGGCAATCCCGACATGCGCACGCCGATCGCACACGCGCTCGGTTTCCCGCATCGGATCGAATCAGGCGTGCGCTCGCTGAACTTTTTCGAGCTGAGCGCGCTCCATTTCGAGGCGCCCGACCTGACACGCTTTCCCTGCCTGCGTCTGGCGCAGGTCGCGTTAGCAGCCGGCGAGAGCGCGCCCGTGACGCTCAATGCGGCCAATGAAATCGCGGTCGAACAATTTTTGCGGGGTGCGCTCACCTTCGATCGCATCCCGGGGCTGATCGAAGATGTGCTGTCGCGCTCGCCGGTACTCGCATTGCGCGATCTTGCCCACGTGCTGGAAGTCGACCGCGAGGCGCGTGCGCTGGCTAATGAGCTCATCGCTAGACGCGGCGCGCTGGCAAGGGCGCAGCTGCATGGATAACGCTGGTAACTCTGGCTGGAGGTTTGCATGAACCTGTTGATCACCGCCGCGGCATTCGTGGTGGCGCTCGGTACGCTGATTGTGGTGCACGAGTTCGGTCACTATCTGATCGCACGGCTGTCGGGCGTGAAAGTCCTGCGCTTTTCGGTCGGGTTCGGACACGCGCTGCTCACGCGCCGCGTGGGACGCGATCAGACCGAATGGGTGGTGGCGGCCTTTCCGCTCGGGGGCTACGTGAAGATGCTGGACGAGCGTGAAGGCGAAGTGCCGCCCGCAGAGTTGCACCGTGCCTTCAATCGGCAACCGGTGTACAAGCGCTTCGCGATCGTGCTGGCGGGCCCGGTTGCGAACTTTCTGCTGGCGATCTTGGTGTACTGGCTGCTGTTCATGCACGGTGTGCCGGGCTCGCGTCCCGTGGTCGATACGCCTGCGGCCGGTACCCCGGCGGCGCTCGCAGCCTTTCAGAGCGCGGACACCATCGCAGCGATCGGCGACACGCCGGTGCGCACCTGGGAAGAGGTGCGGCTCGCATTGTTGAAGGCCGCGGTTGCGCACCGCACGGTCGAGGTTGAAGTACGTACCGATGCTGGCGCCTTCGCGTTGCGCAAGCTCGATCTCACCGGCATTCGTCCTGAGCAGGTAAACAGTGATTTTCTGGATGCGGTGGGCCTTGCGCCGGTGAAAGGCAAGATCCGGCCGGTGATCGAAACCGTGCTTCCTGGCAGCGTTGCCGAGCGCGCCGGTTTGCAGCCGGGCAGCCGCATCGTTGCGATCGACGGTGCGCCGGTCGCGACTTGGGAAGATCTGGTGAAGGCAGTGCGCGCGCGCCCGGGCGTGTCCACGCAGATCACGGTGCGCACCGGCAGCGGCGAGCAGAGCGCGATCGCCTTGACGCCCGAGACCGCCACGGAGAACGGGCAGCGGATTGGCAAGATCGGCGTCGGACCGTTCATCAACGTGCAATACGGCCCGGGGTCCGCGCTGTGGCACGCCGTGAAGAAGACCTATGACATGTCCGCCTTCACGCTCGAGATGCTCGGACGCATGATCATTGGAGAGGTGTCGCTGAAAAACCTGTCGGGGCCGATCACGATCGCGGACTACGCCGGACAGAGCGCACAGATGGGCTGGATGGCGTATGTCACCTTCATTGCGGTGATCAGCATCAGCCTCGGCGTGCTGAACCTGCTCCCCGTGCCAGTATTGGACGGGGGACACTTGATGTATTATATCGCCGAAATTATACGGGGGAGGCCCGTCTCCGAGCGCGCGCTGGAAATCGGACAGCGCATCGGGATGGTCGTCCTGTTTTCGTTGATGGCGTTCGCGGTCTATAACGATATCTATCGTCTGGTGGGCGGGTAGTGCCCCGTTCCATTCTCGCTTTGCGAGAATCCAGACCAGACGCGCCGTCAAGCTGCGATAGCGAAGCTCACCGGACCCTCTGGTCTGGCCGGGCGGGATTTCCATCAGCCACGACTGCCAGTGATGTCCAAGCGACCCATAGGACGGGGCACTAGCGGATGAAGCTGCTACGCCTGCTGCTTCTGCTATCGGGTTTTTATTCTCTCTCCGCATCCGCCTTCGAGCCGTTCCAGGTCAAGGACATCCGCGTCGAAGGCATCCAGCGCACCGAGCCTGGAACGATCTTCAGCTACCTGCCGATCAAGGCGGGTGATACGCTCACCGAGGACAAGGCGGCGCAGGCGGTGCGCTCGCTCTACGCCACCGGCTTTTTCAAGGACGTGCGACTCGAGGCCGAGGGCAACGTTCTGGTGGTCTCGGTGGTCGAGCGTCCTGCAATCGCCGACATCATTTTCGTAGGACAGAAAGAGTTCGACAAGGACAAGCTGCGCGACGCGCTCAAGCAGACCGGGCTGGCGCAGGGCCGCATCTTCGATCGCAGCCTGCTCGAAAAAGCCGAGCAGGAGCTGAAGAATCAGTATCTGTCGCGCGGCAAGTACGGCGTGGAGATCGCCACGACGGTCACGCCGCTCGAGCGCAATCGCGTGTCCATCACCTTCACCATCACCGAAGGC
>JBGQKF010000263.1:0-6559 GCA_041499435.1 Gammaproteobacteria bacterium | reverse complement strand
GCAGTTCCAGATGGCACGTGCGTACTGGCGGCGCGCGCAAGCCGAAGTCAATTCGACGGTCGGACAGCGCGAGGTGGGTGCGCTGCATGAGCTGCTCGACCGCTACCTTCCTTTGTTTCGCCAGGCCGACGGAGAAACTGAATGAACGATACATCCAGCGCCGCGGTGCGCGTGTCGACTTGGCCGCTGATGATCACTGCGGCCGCGATCCTGATGATCACGATGGGCGCGCGCCAGTCGGTGGGCCTCTACGTGTCGCCGCTCAACTCCGCAACGGGTCTGGGCATCGTGGCTATCAGCTTTGCGATGGCCATTGGTCAGTTCGTCTGGGGTGCGTCGCAGCCGATCTTCGGCGCCATCGCCGATCGTTACGGCTCTGCGCGGGTGGTCATGGCCGGTGGTGTCATGCTCGCGATCGGCTCGGCGATGACCCCGTTCGTCAACAGTCAGTGGATGCTGATGCTCACCATTGGTGTGATTACGGCAGCCGGCGCGGGTGCGGGCAGCTTCTCGATTCTGATCGGCGCGACCGCGCGGCGCCTGCCGGCCGAGAAGCGTGCATTCGCCGCGGGGTTCATCAACGCCGGGGGCAGCTTCGGTCAGTTTGTGTTCGCGCCGCTCAACCAGGCACTGATCAGCACGTTCGGCTGGGTGACGGCGATGATGACGATGGCGCTGGCGGCGCTGGCTACGCTGCCGCTGGCGCAGCGGCTGCGTCATCATCCAGGAGACATTCCGTCCATGGCAGCACCGGGTGCACCGACAGCGGGCGGCATCGGTTTGCGTGAGCAGCTGCGGATCGCCGCCCACAACAAGAGCTATTGGTATCTGCACGCGGGGTTCTTGACGTGCGGCTTTCACATCGCCTTCCTCGTGACGCATCTGCCGGGCGAGGTGAACCTATGTGGATTGTCCGCGGGCATCGCCGCCACTTCGCTCGCGATCATCGGACTTGCCAACATCGCCGGAAGTTTGACTGCAGGAGCGCTGGGCAGTCGATACCGCATGAAGTGGCTGCTGTTCTGGGTGTACTCCACGCGCGCGGCTGCTATCGGTGTTTATTTAATGGCGCCGAAGACCGCGCTTACGTTCTACGTATTCGCCGCCGTGCTCGGCTTCACGTGGTTGTCCACGGTGGCGCCCACTGCCGGACTGGTCGGCAAACTGTTCGGCACGCGCTATCTCGCGACGTTGTTCGGCATGACGTTGCTGTCGCATCAGATCGGCGGCTTTTTCGGAGCATGGCTCGGGGGGATTGCCTTGGTCAGCACCGGCAACTACAGCTGGATGTGGTACGCAGATATGGCGCTGGCACTCGCAGCCGCGCTTGTCAATCTGCCGATCGAGGAAGCGCGGTTACCGGCAGTCCGCACCGTGCCCGCATAACGGTTGCGGGCCTCAGACGATAGATGGGCTTGCCCCTGTGGCAAGCCCATTGCCTTTTCACGCGGCTGTCACCCCGGCATGCGCAAGGTTGGTTCCCTTTCCCAGATCCGCAGGTCTTTCGCAGCTTCGATGAAGGCGCCGATGCTGCCGCTGCCATCGATCGCGACAACGCCCCGGTCGATGCGCTCGGGAATGCGCTCGTGGTCGAAATGGGTGATCTTCTCGCGGAGCACGAAGTCCTCGAGAAGCGTAGCGCCGCGCTTTCCATCGCGCAGCGAATTCTGGTTGTCCGAAATTTGCGCAATTGCGCAAGCTGGTGCGTTAGGCTATTCGAGGCTGCCTTCGACGATGCATTCGGCATACAGTTCGAAGTGCGGTACGCTCGCCTGCCGGGGCGTATACTTTCCGATCTTCCGACGCGACGAGACGCGCATGCACTCTGCAGATTCGCAGCCCGCTGTTGGCTGGCAGCCTAGCCAGCGCTATCCCGACCCCGCGGTCGAAATCCTTGATCAGAGCTTCGCCAAGTATCGGGTCAATCTCGCATCGGTCGAGCGCATCGCCCATGGTTTTCGCTGGGCGGAAGGGCCGGTGTGGTTTGGTGACGGGCGCTATCTGTTGTGGAGCGATATTCCCAACAACCGCATCATGAAATGGGAAGACGAAACCGGTGCGGTCAGCGTGTTTCGCAAGCCCTCGAATTTCGCCAACGGCAACACGCGCGATCGGCAGGGCCGTCTGATCACCTGTGAGCATGGCGGGCGCCGCGTGGTGCGCACCCAGTACGACGGCACCGTGAGCGTCATTGCCGACAAGTTCGAAGGCAAGCGCCTCAATTCACCCAACGACGTGGTGGTGAAATCGGACGGTTCGATCTGGTTCACCGATCCTCCGTTCGGATTGCTGGGCTACTATGAGGGCTATCTCGCGCAGCAGGAAGCGCCGATGAATGTCTATCGTGTGGACGGCACGACCGGTGAGATGACCGTGGTCGAGGGCGGTGTCAACCGGCCCAATGGCCTGTGTTTCTCGCCGGATGAATCGGTCTTGTATCTGGTCGAATCCAGCGTGCCCCGCAACCTGTACGCATACGACGTCGTGGATAATAGCAGGCGACTCACGAACAAACGCAAGCACATCGAGTGCGGGGACGGCACGCCGGACGGCATGCGCTGTGATGTGGACGGAAACTTGTGGATGGGATGGGGAATGGGGGATGCCGCGCACGACGGCGTGAATATCTACAATCCGGACGGCGTGCTCATCGGCCGGATCCAACTGCCCGAACGCTGCGCCAACCTCTGCTTCGGCGGCACTTACCGCAACCGCCTGTTCATGGCGGCGAGCAAGAGCGTTTATGCGCTGTACGTCAACACCCAGGGCGCGCGTGGCGGCTGAAACGCACTCATGACTTACTGCGTAGGCGTGAGGCTCGACGAAGGGCTCATCTTCGCTTCCGATTCGCGTACCAACGCCGGCATCGACAACTTCGCCAAGTTCTGCAAGATGACCGCGTTCGAGCGCAAAACGGATCGCGTGCTGATTCTGCTGAGCTCGGGCAGCCTGGCGGGTACGCAAGCCGTCATCAGCCTGTTGAGGCAGCGCGGCGATGACCCGGCCGTGCCCGGCATCTGGAACGCGAAGACCATGTTCGATACCGCGATGCTGGTCGGAGACGCGATGCGCGAGATCGACCGGCGCGATGGCCCGCATCTGGAAAGCCCCGGCTTCAACGCGTCGTTCATCCTTGGTGGACAAATTCGCGGCGAGCCGCCCCGGCTATTCCGCCTCTACTCGGAAGGCAACTTCATCGAGGCTAGCGAAGACACCCTGTTCTTCCAGACCGGCGAGACCAAGTACGGCAAGCCGATCCTCGATCGCGTGATCAAACCCTCGACCACGCTGGCCGATGCGGCCAAGTGCGCGCTGGTGTCGTTCGATTCCACGATGCGCAGCAATCTGTCGGTCGGCATGCCGATCGATCTGATCTGCTACCGGCGAGATAGTTTGGAGATCAATATGCGCCGCCGCTTCGACGAAGGCGATCCGTACTTCAGCGCACTCAGCGACCAGTGGAGTGCGGGGGTGCGCACCGTTTTCAGCCAGTTGCCTTCGCTCACGTGGTAGCGATACGCCTTCCGTGACGCAGTTCGTGCTGATCACCTGCGAGCATGGTGGCAACCAGATTCCCTCTGCGTATCGGCATTTCTTCCGGGGCTCGCGGGCGTTGCTCAATTCGCATCGGGGCTACGATGCCGGGGCACTGGTGATGGCGCAGGAGCTGGCGGCGGCCCTGGGGGCGCCGCTCGTGTCGGCGACGGTGAGCCGGCTGCTGGTCGATCTCAATCGTTCCGTCGGCCATGCGCGCTTTCATATCGAAGCGGTGCGCGCCGCCGGCAACGAAGTGCGCGAGGCGATCGTCAAGCGCTACTACGATCCGTATCGCGCCAAAGTCGAGCGGCACGTGGCCGGCGCCGTAGCGAGCCGCCGACGGGTGATCCATATTTCTGCGCACAGCTTTACGCCGCAGCTCGACGGCGAGGTGCGAACCGCCGATGTAGCCTTCTTGTACGATCCCGCGCGGCCGGGTGAGGTCGCGCTGTGCGAGCGCTGGAAAACCGCGCTGCAGGCACTCGCGCCGCACTTGAACGTGCGCAGAAATTATCCGTACGCGGGCAAGGGCGACGGCTTGACCCGCAGTCTTCGGCGGCGTTACTCGCCGCGCAGCTACATAGGGATCGAGCTGGAAATCAATCAGAAGCATGTGGCCGGGCCGCCGCGCCAATGGCGCCCCATGCGCTTGGCCATCGTCGAATCGTTGCGTCGAGCGCTCGCTGGGACTGAACTCATCGACTGCAACTAATCGTGCGCTTCCACGTTTGTGGCTCCCTCCCTTGCGAAGCGGGGGAGGGCCGGGGAGGGGGCACCGCGGTTTTCGTCGCGTCGAGGAAACTTTATGGTGGCCGCGTCGTTCTTACGAAAGGCCATACCACACGGCCACCGCGCTACACTCTCCACGTAATTGGCTGACAGAGACCCCTATGCAGATTCGAATCGGCTACGAATTGATGTTCGAGTGTCCGCGTTCCACGCCGATGCTGTTTGCTCTGCATGTTCACCCCTCACGCCGCGCCGATCTCGTCATTCCCGATGACATCGTCACCGACCCACCTGTGTCCATGCGCGTGTACCGGGATGCCTTCGACAATCTGTGCACCCGCCTGGTCGCACCTGCAGGCTCGATCCGGCTCGCCAGTGAAGCGGTCATCAACGACGACGGCACGCCCGACGTCGTTGCACCCGAGGTCAACCAGGTCCCAGTCGAGACGCTGCCCGACGAAACGCTCGTGTTTCTGCTCGGCAGCCGGTATTGCGAAACCGATCGGTTGTCGCAGATCGCGTGGGATCTCTTCGGCGGCACGCCAACCGGCTGGCTGCGCGTGCAGGCGATCTGCGCCTTCGTGCACCAGCACATCACCTTCGGTTACGAGCACGCCCGACCCACCAAGACGGCATCGGAAGCGTTTCAGGAGAGGAACGGCGTGTGCCGCGACTTCACGCATCTCGCCGTGACGCTGTGCCGGTGCATGAACATTCCGGCGCGTTACTGCACGGGTTACGTGAGCGACATCGGTTTGCCGCCGCCGTACGCGACGATGGACTTCGCGGCATGGTTCGAGGCCTATCTCGATGGCAGCTGGTATACCTTCGATCCGCGCAACTACGCCCCGCGCATCGGCCGTATTCTCATGGCGCGCGGCCGCGATGCGGCCGATGTCGCGATCAGCAACTCGTTCGGAACCACGACGCTCACGCACTTCAAAGTGATTACGGATGAAGTGATGCAAAGCGGTGTCGGCGCGCCCGTCGCACCGTGAGCCGGAGGCTGACTAACCAGTGATCAAGTCCCCTCGCCCGTTTTGGGAGAAGAGTTAGCGTGGGACGGGGTCTCGAGCGCGAGCGTGTCCAGAATCTGTGTAACTCACGTGTCTTGATGGGACTCTACCTGACAACCACTGTTAGGTCCGATTGATTCACAGCCGGTCGGATGACCGGGTTGTCGCGTTGTCGCCGCTCTTACACCGATTTCATGCAAACGCTTGCGTCGACGCTGGACCAGACCTACCGCTGGCTGTGCCGGCAACGCCGAGACTATCCACCCGATGCAGGACTTGCGCTTTCATTGGCGCTCCCAGCGGATTCGGCCGGAGGCTGAATTGCGTACGGGCCGCTTTCGCTTCGGCCCGTTGAGTGTCATCACGAAAGCCGATGGCGAAGTGCTGCATCTGTGGAGCGCCTGCGATGCGTTGGTGTTAAAAGCGCTAGCGCTCGTCGTGGGTCCGCAGCTAGGGCTGTCGCCACGCTGCGTGCATGTCAAAGGACACGGCGGGCTGAAGGCGGCGGTCCGGGAAGTGCAGCAACGCCTGCCAGATTATGGTCATGTGCTGCGCACCGACGTGAAGGGCTTCTAGGATGTGGCTTCATACTGCCCTCTAGCTAATGACAATTAGGTAAACAGATCCGGATCGCTGCTGACGATCTTGATGCGCAAGCCTTTGCGGCGTCCCTGGCATACATGCACGGCTTCGAGTTCGCCGCGTTTTACACGCTGCAACACGGTCTGGCGCGACACGCGCAAGCGCTTAGTGGCCTCCAACATCGGTAGGTAGCCCGTGGGCGCCTGCTCGACAAAGCGTGCCCGTAGATCCTCGTTCATGCGAATCTTCCACGGTGCCCCGGGGGTGAGTTGCTCGCCGGCGATAAAGCCCTCAGCGAGTCAACGATGGATGGTGGAAGGCGCTACGTTGAGCCGCTGTGCGGCCTGCTTGATGTTGAGCAGTTCACCGTGGGGGCGGTTGCGCCGGAGGTTGATAGCGAGGAGTCTGGCGCGTGTGGCGCAAGCTGCTGACGATGACGGCGGTGAAGCGCTCCTCGTAGGCGCTTTTGCGGCCCTGGCGATTGAGGATCGCGGCGATGGTGGCGTCGGGATAGTGCGCTGCCAAGCGTCTGATCAACTCGATGGTGTCTTCATCGGTGCGCACCGCGGCTAGCCTGCGCGGCAGCTCGATTTCCAGAGCGGTGAGTGTGCCCGAGCGCCAGCGCAGTGTCAGACCGTAGTATTCAGAACTGCGATCGAGTCCGGATGACATCTGGCCGAGCACGGCCAAGCGTC
>JBGQKF010000262.1:0-6602 GCA_041499435.1 Gammaproteobacteria bacterium | reverse complement strand
GATCATTTCCTTTTCCGCGGCGGGGAAGACGTCGATGATGCAGTCGATGGTCTTCGCCGCCGACGAGGTGTGCAGCGTGCCGAATACCAGGTGGCCGGTTTCGGCTGCGGTCATGGCCAGTCGGATCGTTTCCAGGTCACGCATCTCGCCCACCAGAATGATATCCGGGTCTTCGCGCAGCGCCGAGCGTAGCGCGTTGGCGAAGCTCAGTGTATGCGGCCCGACCTCGCGCTGATTGACCAGGCATTTCTTGCTTTCGTGCACGAACTCGATCGGATCCTCGACGGTGAGGATGTGCCCGTGCTCGTTTTCGTTGATGTGGTTGACCATCGCTGCCAGTGTGGTCGATTTGCCGGAGCCGGTCGGGCCGGTGACCAGCACGATGCCGCGCGGCTGATCCGAGATTTCCTTGAAGATCATCGGCGCTTTCAATTCTTCAAGGCTCAGCACCTTCGATGGAATCGTCCGCATCACTGCGCCAGCGCCGCGATTCTGCACGAATGCATTGACTCGGAAGCGCGCCAGATTCGGGATTGCGAACGAGAAGTCGCACTCGAGGTTCTCTTCGTAGTGCTTGCGCTGTCCGTCGTTCATGATGTCGTACACCATGGCATGCACATCTTTGTGTTCCATGGGCGGCAGATTGATGCGCCGCACGTCGCCGTTCACACGGATCATCGGCGGCAGTCCGGAGGACAGATGAAGGTCCGAGGCCTTGTTCTTGACCACGAAGGCAAGCAGTTCGGAGATGTCCATATATAATTCTCGAAGGTGAGTGCGGCGGAGTTGACGGCGTTGGCAGACCCACCGTACAGGCAAATCTTATGCCCATTTGCCGCGGCTTGACAGATGGAAGAAAGCGCAGCTGCGGGGTGGCGCCGACTAAAGACCGCAGCAGGTCGCAAATGTCCGTCTCGGCGCATTCTAGTGACCGTCTCGCGGCTGAAGGTCGGAAAAATTATGAGCGCAATCAAAACCGGCATGCAAGCTGTTCGGGCGCGCATTGCGGCGGCGGCCCAGGCGGCGGGCCGACGTCCCGACGACATCGAACTGATCGCTGTTTCCAAGACCTTTCCCGCGCAAGCTGTGGTAGAGGCCGTGCGTTGCGGACAGCGCGCTTTCGGCGAGAATTATGCGCAGGAAGGCGTAGCTAAGATGCTTGCCGTGCGCAATGAACTGGACTTAAGCCCCCAGTCGATACTCTGGCACTTCATCGGTCCGATCCAGAGCAACAAGACGCGACTCATCGCAGAGCATTACGACTGGGTCCAGTGCGTGGACCGCTACAGCGTGGCGCAGCGACTCTCGCAGCAGCGGCCGCCGCACCTTGACGATCTGCAGCTGTGCATTCAGGTCAACATCAGCGGTGAGCGCAGCAAGCATGGTGTCGAACCCGCCGCGCTGGCAGAGCTCGCGCAGGAGGTCTGCATCCTGCCGCGCGTGCGCTTGCGCGGACTGATGGCAATTCCCGAGCCGAGCACTGCGCCGGGTCGAGTGCGCAGCCAATTTCGCGCGTTGCGTGAGCTCAAGGAGGCGCTGGGCGAGCTCGGTGTGAGCCTCGACACGCTCTCCATGGGCATGTCGGACGATGTCGAGATGGCAATCGCCGAGGGAGCCACCATGGTGCGCATCGGCCGCGCGATCTTCGGCGAGCGACTTTGAACATGCAGGGGCGAGCGTGCTTACCTCGAAACTGTCCTTGCCTCGCCGGCCAACCGGGATCCACGCACCTGACTTATACTCCGCCTGCGCTTGATCCTAGGATTCCATTCACCATTCATGAGGAGATCGGTCGTGTTCAGAACACTTGCCTTTTGCCTGTTCGCCGCGCTGTTGCCGGTGGCCGCGAGTGCCGAGCAAGGTCTCGTCGCCCAGCAGTCGGTCGAGGTGAAAGCGAGCCCCAAGGCGGTGTGGGCGCTCGTCAAGAACTACGATGGACTGAACCAGTGGCATCCTGCGTTCAAGGACGATGTCATCAAATCGGGTAAGAACAACACCAAGGGTGCGGTGCGCACCCTGACACTCTCCAGCGGAGAAAGCTTCGATGAGCAGCTGCTCGCCTTCGACGACAAGAAAATGCTGTTCAGGTACAAGATCATCGGCGATTCGCCGTTCCCGGTCACGAACTACTACTCGACGTTGCACGTGGCGAAGGGCAAGGGCGGCGGCTCCAAGATCATCTGGCAGGGCACGTTCAAGAACAAACCGGACAGCGGCAAGACCGACGCGGAGGTCGTGGAAATACTCAACGGCGCGTACAAGGCCGGCCTCGACAACGTCAAGAAGCTTGCGGAACACGGGTCATGAGAGTCAGTCGCCGAGCGGACGAGTGCACAGAGGCTTCATGAAGATTGCATTTATCGGTGGTGGGAACATGGCGCGGGCGTTGATCGGCGGCCTGCTGCAGCGCGGCTTTGCTGCCGAGGCCATCAGCGTCGTGGAGATCGATGCTCAGGCACGCGCGGAGCTCTCCGGGCAATTCGCGGTGCGGGTCGGTGAGACGCTCGGCGGCGATGTCGAGGAGAGTGATGTCGTTCTGCTTGCGATCAAGCCGCAGCAGATGCACGCGGTGGCCGGGAGTCTGCGCGGACTGCTGCGGGATCAGCTGGTGGTCAGCATTGCCGCCGGCGTGCGCACTGCGGATCTCACCCGATGGCTGGGAGGCTACGCCCGCATCGTGCGGGTCATGCCGAACACCGCTGCCTTGGTCCTGGCCGGCGTCTCCGCACTGTACGCCGGTCCTGCTGTCGGCGCCGCCGAGCGGCAACGCGCCGAGGCGATCCTGGCGGCTGTAGGCACTACGCTTTGGGTGCCGCAGGAGGAACAGATGGACGCCGTAACGGCAGTATCGGGCAGCGGCCCCGCATACGTGTTCTATTTCATGGAGGCCTTGCAGGAGGCAGCGCGCGAACTGGGCCTCGGCCCCGATGAGGCGCGCCGCCTGAGCCTGCAGACTTTTGTGGGCGCCGCGCGCCTCGCGGAGCATAGCGGCGAGGAACCGGCCCTCCTGCGCGAGCGCGTGACCTCCAAGGGCGGCACTACCGAGCGGGCGCTTGCCTGCATGAACGATGACGAGCTCAAGCGCAAGTTCATCGAAGCCGTAAAGCAGGCTGCTGGACGCTCGCGCGAGCTCGGCGAGCAACTCGGAACTAACTAAAGACGCCACATGTTCAGCCAGGTACTGCTCTTTCTCCTCGAAACCTTCCTGGGTCTATTCGCCCTCGCGCTGCTGCTGCGCTTTCATATGCAATGGTTGCGCGCACCGGTACGCAATCCTGTTTCCCAATTCCTGAATGCACTCACCGACTGGGCGGTTGTGCCCGCGCGGCGGTTGATTCCCGGTGTTGCCGGATATGACTGGGCTACGCTGATCCTGGCCTGGCTGACCGAGCTGGTTTTGATCCTGGCGACATTCTGGCTGCGAGGCTTCTCGTTCGTCGGCGCCATCGGCACGGACTTGGTGCTGATCGCGTTCCTGGCTCTGATTCAGATCTTCAAGCTCTCGCTGTACATTCTCATGGTCGCGGTGGTATTGCAGGCCATCCTCAGCTGGGTGAGTCCCTATAGTCCAGCCGCACCACTGCTCAACAGTATCGCCCGGCCCTTCCTGCGCGTGTTCCAAAAGCGCGTCCCGCCTGTGGGCAACGTCGATCTTTCCCCTCTCTTTGTGCTCGTGGTCTGCCAGATCGTCCTGATGGCGACCGCCTGGCTGGAAGGCAGCGTGGTGCGCGGAATCGGCTGAGCATGGCCTGGTACCGCTATGACGGGCACAGGAACGTTCTTTGCATTGACGTCTACGTTCAGCCGAACGCCCGCCGTACGGAAGTCGTGGGGCGGCATGACCAAAGCTTGAAAGTGCGCGTCGCAGCACCCCCTCTGGACCTGCGAGCGAATGCGCTTCTTATTGAATTTCTGAAAGAAAAGCTGGAAGTCCCGGCCGGCCGGATCGCCATTACGCGGGGTGCGACAGCGCGCCGTAAGACGGTCGAGGTTGCCGCACCGGGGGCAGCAGCATTGCGCGTCATAGAGGACTGGGACAAGACATGAGCAACCAGTTGGAAAGTCAGATCGCCAACTATCAGCGGTGGCGCGAGGAAATTCGTGGCGGTATCGAGGCCTACCAGCTATGGCTGGATCAGCACGGTCACGTCGATATCCAGCGCAGCCTGCGCATCTATGACCTGCTCGAGAGCCTGCGCAACGATCGCATGGTGCTGGCCTTCCTCGCTGAGTACTCGCGCGGCAAGACCGAGTTGATCAATGCCATGTTCTTTGCCGACTTCAAGCAGCGCCTGCTGCCCTCGGACGTCGGTCGCACCACCATGTGCCCGACGGAGATCTTTTACGATCCGAGCGAGGAGCCGTACGTCCGTCTGCTGCCCATCGAGACGCGCAAGCGCGAAGACAGCATCGCCTCGCTCAAGCAGCATCCCATCGAGTGGGTGAAGATCAAGCTCAACCTGCAGTCCCACGAGGACATGGCAAAGGCCATGGCGAGCCTGGCCGAGACCAAGACGGTGCGGGTCGAAGAGGCTTCCGCGCTCGCGCTGCTGGATCAGAAAGACTTTGTCACCACCACCGTAGTCACGCGCGGCAGCAAGGTCGAGATCCCGGCCTGGCGCCATGCCATGATCAACTACCCGCATCCGTTGCTGAAGAGCGGTCTGGTCGTGCTCGATACACCGGGCTTGAATGCCCTGGGCACAGAGCCTGAGCTGACGCTCAAAATGATTCCCAGCGCGCATGCGATCCTGTTCCTGCTGGCTACCGACACCGGCGTCACCAAGTCCGATTTGGAGATCTGGCAGCGTTATGTACAGACGTATCAGACGCGGCGCATCGCAGTCCTGAACAAAATCGATCTGCTGTGGGACGATCTCAAGACCAACGAAGAGATCGAGGCGTCCATCAACCGCCAGGTGGACGAGACCTGCAGGCTGCTCGAACTGCCGCGCGATCACGTGATTGCGCTGTCCGCGCAGAAAGCGTTGCTCGGGCGCATCAAAGGCGACGCCGCGATCCTCAAGCGCAGTGCCATCGGCGAGCTGGAGACGCTCATCGCGAACGAGATCATTCCGGCCAAACAGGAGATTCTGCGCGCCGCGGTGGTCAAGGAGATGGGCAACATGGTGGAGGGCTCGTTGCAAAGCGTGATGGCGCAGCTGTCCGCCACGCAGGGCGAGCTGCAGGAACTGTCCAAGCTGTCGGGTAAGAACCGGGAGCTCGCCAAGACCATGCTCGGGCGCCTGGAGAAGGATCGTGCCGTATACCTGCAGCACATGGAGAGTTTCAAGGCATCTTACGGCGTTGTGCTCAAGCAAGGGCACGCGCTCATGGCTAATCTGGACGAAGAGCATATCGATGAGATCTTCTCCAAGAGCTCGCGCGACATCGAGGGAAGCTGGACCACGGCGGGCCTGTGGCGCAGCATGAACTCGCTGTTCGAGTCGTTTACGCGCCAGGCCGACAAGATCCTCACGTTCGCCTCCGAGACGCGCAATTTCGTGGACAAGGTGTACCAGGACTTCCAGGAGAAGTACGGGTTCGTGAATCTCACGCCGCCGCCGCTCAACCTGGAAAAGCACATCCTGTCGATGAAGGGGCTCAAGCAGAATACCGAGCGCTTCTGCCGCGATCCGGTCAACGTGATGACGGAGAAGCACTTCCTGGTCAAGAAGTTCTATAACGGCCTGGTGACCGAGGCACGCACCGTGTTCCAGTCGGTGCGCCGAGATCTCGATTCCTGGCTCAAGAACGCACTGACACCGATCTCCAATCAGCTGAAGGAACATCAGACGCTGCTGGAGCGCCGCGTGGATAACCTCAAGAAGCTTTCCGGAGACTTGTCCAGCTTGCAGGAGCGCCTGCATCAGCTCGAGACGCAGAAAATGGCACTCGGCAAACAGGCGGAGGATTTGCTGCGCATCAAATACAAAGTGCTCGGCACCGCCGATCGCCAGCGCACGGTCAAAGCCAAGGCCGCCTGACCGCGCCGCGCCAATCGCGTCACTCCAGTGCTATTCCCGCAGCAGCTTCCTGAGCTGCTGATCGATGAGCTCGCTGTCGACTGGATTCAAACCGTTGCCCGCCTGATGTCCCCACACCGACTGGATGAGCTGGTAGGCGAGCCTGGCGCCGCGCAGCGTTGCGCCGCACTGCAGAACGAAATCGCCGAGATCGAAGAGCCCATCCGTGGGCGATGCGCCGTGCGCCGTGCCGGACGGATCATTGGTAAGCATCGCGCCTCACATCAGTACAATGTCGTACTGCTCCTGGCTGTACAGAGTTTCCACCTGTAAGGAAATCGGTTTGCCGATTGCATCGCCCAATACCGCGAGGCTCTGCGATTCTTCGTCGAGGAACAGGTCGATCACCGCTTGCGAGGCGAGGATGCGAAACTCGCGAGCATCGAACTGACGCGCTTCACGGGTGATCTCGCGCAGAATCTCGTAGCAAACCGTCTGTGCCGTCTTGACTTCGCCACGCCCCTGACACGTGGGACACGGTTCGCACAGCGTGTGCGCCAGGGACTCGCGCGTGCGCTTGCGAGTCATCTCGATCAGGCCGAGCGAGGTAAACCCATTGACCGTGATGCGGGTGCG
>JBGQKF010000261.1:0-6658 GCA_041499435.1 Gammaproteobacteria bacterium | reverse complement strand
GGGTAAGCCTCAGTCGCGTCGAAGCTGTAGTGAATGTGGCAATCGAAAAGCGGGAGCTTGTCTTGAGCGACGGCGGACAGCGCAATCACGCTGAGCGCAACGCTCATAGTCCGGGCTATCAGCATTGAAATCACTCTCCAGGCGAGGTGGGATCCAGCACACAAGCTAACAAGATGAACGCCGGATCCCGCAAACATGCCGACTTCGAAACCGAGATCCTCGGCGATGCGCGCGGAGATCGGATCGAACACCGATCCCGGCTGCACGCATTTGGCAGCGGACAAGACGGCGCGCAGACGGTTACGGCGCTCGGACCAACGCGACATGAAAGTCTCCTTGGAGTGTGGTACGCGACAACGTTAACCCGGACGCTTCCTTGGCTGACGCGCGAACACCGTTACAGAAAGCCCGCGGCAATCCACTCCGCGGTAAGCGCCGGTCTGGCCTCGCCCTCGATCTCCACCTTCACGTCATAGATTGCCTGCCAGCGTCCGCTCGGACGCACCTCGAAGCTCTTCAGCGAAAAATGACCGCGGATGCGCGAGCCGGTGCGCACCGGGCCGACGAAGCGCACCCGATTGAAGCCGTAGTTGACGTTGGTCTTGGACCCCTTCACCACCGGGCAAGCCTGATAGGCCATGGGCGCCAGCATCGACATCGTGAGAAAGCCATGCGCGATGGTCCCGCCGAATGGGGTCTCGGCGGCCGCCCGTTTGGGATCGATGTGAATGAAGTAGTGATCGTGCGTCACGTCGGCGAAGCCGTCGATCGTCTTCTGATCGATGCGGAACCAGTCCGACGTGCCGAGCGATGTACCTACTCGCGTAGTGAGCTCCTCAGAGCTCATCTCGTTGATCGGGCCATCCATATTGGTTCTCTCCGTTCGATTGTTAGGGTCAGATCAACTAGTCGAGTGTAACAGTGGATTCGGTAGTGCTAACCACGGCGAGCTGCCCCCACCCTGACCCTCCCTCGCTGCGCAAGGGAGGGAAACAAGCACTACCGATTCCGCCGTTACAGGCCACTAGCGGCCGATCAGGCGGCTTACCACCGGCCAGTATTGCTCTTGTACACCTTGCTCGATGGCTGCGGCGAACCAGTCATCAGCCACGCGCGCACCCTTCGCGTCGACTTTCGTCTCGCCGGCCAGCCGTATTGCATAAGCCAGATCTTTACGCGCATAGCTTACCGAGAAAGCACGCTCCGGAAATTGGCCCGGCAAGACGGCATTCATACCGTGGTTGCGCAGAGCGAAGCTGTCCGCGGACCCTTTCGCGAGCGCATCGAACAAAACCGCAGCATCGACGCGGGATCGTTCGGCGATCGCTTTCGCCTCCGAGATCGCGATCACGGTCTCGAACAGAACCATGTTGTTGAGGATCTTCACCACCTGCCCGCAACCCACCGGACCGCACAGCGTGATCTCGCTGGCGAAGGTTGCTATGAGCGGGCGCACTCTGTCGAACGTCACCGCATCCGCACCGACCATGACCGCGAGTGTGCCCGCCTCCGCCGCCGCGCGGGTGCGCGCGACGGGAGCGTCGATGAACGTGGCATCTCGCTGCGCGAATTCGCGCGCCAGGGCCCGCGTGAGATCGACGGGCGATGTGCTGAGATCCACCACAATCTGGCCGGCGCGGAGCCACGCTAGAATACCTTCTTTGGAATGCACGACATCATCCACCGCCTCGCCGGCAGGCAGCGACAGAAACACCACACCGGCCGGCTCGACCACCTCCCGGATCGAAGCCGCCACAACCACACCGTCCTGCGCCAGCCGCCGCAGCGGCGCGGTATCGCGGTCGAGCGCGATCACGCGCGCGCCGGTCTTGCGTTTGAGATTGCGGCACATCGGCTCCCCCATCACCCCGACGCCGATGAAGCCGATCGTGTCGCTGGTCTCACTCAATTGCTTCTCCATTGCGCTGCTTACTCTTGCGTGTTGAGGTTCGGTCTTTGATGGCAGAGGTTGGCTTTGCACTCTATCCCAACCCGACATAGATGCCCTTCGCCTGCTGATATAACCGCATCCCGCTCGCACCCTTCTCGCGCCCGATGCCGCTATCCTTGAACCCACCGAACGGCGTCGAGATCGACAACTGCTTGTACGTGTTGATCCATACCGTACCGGCATCCAGACGCCGTGCCACGCGCCACGCCCGCGGAAAGTCCCGGGTCCACAGGCCCGCGGCCAGGCCGTAGACCGAATCGTTCGCCTGTGCGATCAGGTCTTCCTCGTCATCGAACGGCAGCACGCACAACACTGGGCCGAAGATTTCCTGTTGCGCGATCGCCGTGCGATTGTCGATGCCCGCAACGAGGGTCGGCAGATAAAAGGCGCCTTTCGAAAGACGATCATCCTGCGGTCGGGCACCTCCAAATAGAACGTCCGCTCCGCCCGCACGCGCGGCTTCGACCATCTCCTCGATGCGCGCGCGATGCGCAAACGAAGCGATCGGCCCCATCTGCGCACCATGCGCGTCCGGCACATCGACGCGCAGCGACCGGGCAATGTCCAACAGGCGGTCCACTACGCCGTCATACACGGCCCGTTGCACGAACAGACGCGACCCCGCGACACACGACTGGCCGCTGCCTTCGAAGATCCCGCTCGCCACCTGAGCGATCGCCGCATCGAGGTCGGCATCCGCGAACACGATGTGCGGCGACTTGCCACCCAACTCCAGCGCGACGGGCATCAGCTTGGCGGCGGCAACCGCAGCGATGCGCTTGCCGCTTGCGGTGCCGCCGGTGAACGACACCATGCGCACGCCCGTGTGCTGCACGAGCGCCGTCCCGGTCTGTGCACCTGTGCCCGGCAAAATGTTCAACACGCCGGGCGGCAGCCCAGCCTCCAGCGCGACGCGCCCGAGCTCGAGCGCGGGTGAGGGCGTAATCTCCGAGGGCTTCAGGATAACGGCATTGCCGGCCGCCAGCGCCGGGGCGACTTTTTGCGCTTCCATGGTGAGCGGCGAGTTCCACGGCGTGATCGCTGCAACCACGCCGTACGGCTCGTACACCGTCATGGATAGATAGTCGCCGCGCGCTGGCGTCATCTCCGAGCTCGACGTTTCGCAAACGCCGGCGTAGTAATGGAAGATGCCGGCTGCGCTCCTCGCCTGCGCGCTGCACTCGGACCACACTTTGCCATTCTCGATCATCTGCATGCGCGCGAAGCGCTCGGCATGCTGGGTCATCGACGTTCCGATCCGATGCAGGATGGCCGCGCGTTGATGCGGCAGCAAGGCGCGCCACGAAGCGCTCGACGCGGCACGGCTTGCCGCATCGACAGCCTGATCGACATGCGCAGCGGTGGCGGCCGCGACTTCATGGTTGACCGCACCGGTGGCCGGATTGACCGAGATCAGCGTCGCGGATGTATCGTGCAGCCAATGACCATCGATCAGCATCGGCTGCAGCAGTGTAGTGATGGAAATGCCGGTCTCCTTGAAGCCGCGCCCGCTATAGGCAAGAGGCGCGGGCGTTTGCGTAGAATGCTTTAGGCCGAGCGAGCGTGTCAATGCGCCTGGCAACACACTGCGGGACGGCTGAGAGAGTTGAAACCAGGGGCGCAGCCGGTCGCTCCACGCGCTTACGGCCAGAACATCCGGCGCTCTTCGACGATGACCGGGCTCACGCTCTCCGCGAAGTTCTCGAGATCGGCCAGCAGCTCCACCCCGAGCGGACAGGCGAAGGCCCCGTCGTGATCGGCCACGGAATCGAACCACAGCTCGGAGAAGCCGTCGTAGCCGAATTGCGGTGATCGCTCGTGGTCCACCACATTGATCACGTAGCGCCGCAGTCCGGGCAGGCGCTTGGCCATGTCGGCGTGAACCGTGGTCCAGTGCGCGACGAATTGCTCGTGCGTAAGGCCGGCTTTCTTGCGCAACAGACCGAAGCGTTTGTAGTAGTTCGCCATGAGCTCTCCCTCCCCTGAGTCGATGCCCACCTGGGTGTCCAGGGCGCGCCCGCAGTTTACAGGGTCCTGCGGTCAGCCTTACAACCTACAGCCTAAACCCAACACAGAGGCACAGAGGGCACAGAGGTACACAGAGAAAATAATCGAGAGGAGAACCTGTCGGTGCTGCGGCGATCGTTATCGCAGGATGCTTGTCGCCGACCGGAATATTCTCTCGTATTTCTCTGTGTACCTCTGTGCCCTCTGTGCCTCCGTGTTGAGGTGTACGCTGTAGTGAGGTGTAGCTTTAAACCCGCCCGCTCTCCCCTCGACTCAGATACTGCCCCATCCCCTCCCGTCCTTTCCACTGCGCCCCATCGACGATGCACTGTCCGCGCAGGAACACTTTCTTCACCCGCCCCTTGACCGAGCGCCCCTCGAACAGCGTGTAGTCCACGCGGCTATGATGCTCGGCCGCGCGGATGGTCCACTGCTCATCGGGATCGAAGATGACGATGTCGCCGTCCGTGCCGACCGCGATCGTTCCCTTGCGCGGGAAGAGGCCGAACAGCTTCGCCGGCGCAGTGGACGTGATCTCGACGAAGCGGTTGACCGACATGCCGTGCTTGCCCACCGCACCTTCGAAGATGAGCGGCATGCGCGTCTCGACGCCCGGCGCGCCGTTCGGGATCTTGCTGAAATCGTCGGCGCCCTGCTGCTTCGAATACTTCATCCCGTAGGGCTGCTCGTTGAAGCAGAACGGACAGTGATCGGTCGACACCACCTGCAGATCATCGGTCTTCAGCCCGCGCCACAGCTGATGCTGGTGATTGTGATCGCGCAACGGCGGCGTCATCACGAACTTCGCGCCTTCGAATCCGGGCCGCTCGTAGTCTTCAGCGGTGAGGAACAGATAGTGCGGGCAGGTTTCGGCGTGGACCGGAATTCCACGATCGCGTGCTTCGGTGACAGCGGTCAGCGCCTCGCCGGCAGAGAGGTGCACGATGTACAGCGGCGTCTTCGCCAGCTCGGCGAGCCGGATCGCGCGATGGGTCGCCTCGCCTTCGAGGATCGAAGGCCGTGTGGTCGCGTGATACTTGGGCGCACGCAGGCCCTGCGCGACCGCTTCCTGCACCAGCACCTGGATCACCGGGCCATTCTCGGCGTGAATGCAGGTCATCGCACCGTTGCCGCCGGCCACACGCATCGCCTTGAACAGCGCACCGTCGTCCACCATCAGCACGCCCGGATAGGCCATGAACAACTTGAAGCTGGTCACGCCTTCGCGGTCGATCAACGTCTTCATGTCGATCAGGCTCTGATCGTTCACGTCGAGCATGATCATGTGCGCGCCAACGTCGACGCATGCGCTCTCGCGCCGGCGATGCCAGTCCTTCAACCCCACGAGCGGACTTTGTCCCGGGCTTTGGTTGCAGAAGTCGATCAGCGTGGTGGTACCGCCGAAGGCGGCGGACTTGGTGCCGGTGCCGAAGGTATCGACGGTGTATACCGGCCCGAACTCCCAGTCGAGGTGGGTATGCACGTCGACGCCTCCGGGGAAAACCAGCAGGCCCTTGGCGTCGTGTACTTCAACGTCGGTGCCCGCAGCGATGTTCTTGCCGATGGTCTGGATGCGTCCATCGACAACGAGAATATCAGCGGTGTAGTCGTCGACGGCGGTGACGATCCGTCCGTTCTTGATCAACGTGGCAGCCATGTCTGTCTCCTCCGTGATGTGCGCGAAATCTCTGTCTGTTTGCAGGGAGCAGATGGGAAGGCCGCGTCGAGCTGCCCCCATCCCCCTCCTAACCTCCCCCTTGAAGGGGGAGGAACTATTAATCTGGCATCATCGCCGCAACCTGCCACCCCCGCCGCAACTCCCTCCCCTTCAAGGGGAGGGCTGGGGTGGGGATGGGAGCTCTTGGACCCGCGTCCACTCCTGACCGGAATCTCCGCTAGGGCGCCAGCGCAGCCACCGTCTCCGTGATCTGCTTGCGCGTCTGACCAGCCGAGAGCAATACCATCAGCAACAGCCGCGCCTTCGGTCCTTTGAGATCTCCCGTGAAGATGCCACCGGCATCGGCGAGATCGCGTCCGCCACCGCCCCCGCCATAGATCGGCTCGACCCGGCCGGCCGGGCAGCGCGAAGTGATGAGAACCGGAATGCCTTTCTGCGTGGCGGCGCGCACCAGCGCTCCGAGCCGCGTCGGACCGTTGCCACGACCGAAGCCTTCGATCACGATCCCCGCCACACCGCGCTGGATCAGTGCTTCCAATCCGGAGAGATCGCTGCCCAGTGCCAGGCGAAACACCTCGACACGCTCTTCCAGCCGACTGATCTGGAATGAACGACGTAGGGACGGCCGCCGATGAATGATCACCGCATTGCCGTCCACCTCCCCAAGCGCACCATGCTCGTACGACTGGAATGTCTCGACCGCGCTCGCATGCACCTTGGTCACGTCGCGCGCCGCATGGATCGTGCCGTTGAAGCAGACCAGTGCGCCCAGGCCGCATGCCTGCTCGGACGCAGCGACGCGAATCGCGTTCAACAGATTGGGAGGACCATCCGAATGCGGATCGTCGGCAGCGCGCTGTGCGCCGGTGAACACCGCCGGTTTGTCCGATTGCAGCAACAGATCGGCGAGGTAACTGGTCTCCTCCATCGTATCCGTACCGTGCGTGACCACGACGCCGTGCACCTCGCGCCGCGCCAGCACTTCGTTGATGCGCGTGGCCAGACCGAAAGCGAACTGCACG
>JBGQKF010000260.1:0-6663 GCA_041499435.1 Gammaproteobacteria bacterium | reverse complement strand
TGATGTGCAGCCGGCAACCAGCACGCCGAGCAGAGCACAGATCGCTACGATCCGGTGAGAGGCATTACAATCGGGCAGGTCGGTGATTCGGTCTCTCATCATCGGCGTACAGCCCGCCCGCGGCGGACTCACGAACGGCCGCGGAGTATAGCTCACGGGCATCGCTCATTGCAGTCAATGAAACGGACGCGTGGAACATGATCTGGTTCGTGCTGGAAAGCGGCGTGGCGCTGGCCTTGCTCATCTTCATCGTCTGGTGGACCATGCCGCGCGGCAAGAAGGACAAGGACCCGGGCGAGCGGCGCTGAGCGGTCTGCTGCGAGCGGCCGGCGCTGCAGCCGCTGCCTGAGGCTCAATGCAGCACTCGCGGGATGCTCAAGGTGAATTCCGGGATCGGCGCATCGAACGCGACGCCGTCCTCGGCGGTCATCTGATAGCTGCCGCGCATGGTGCCCACCGGCGTCGCGATGGCGGTGCCGCTGGTGTATTCGAAGCTTTCCTGCGGCTTCAGCGTCGGCTGCTCGCCCACTACTCCCAACCCCCGTACCTCCTGCACGTGATTGTCCGAGTCGGTGATGATCCAGTGTCGGCTGATGAGCTGTGCGCTCACCGTCCCGGTGTTGCGGATCGTGATGGTATAGGCGAACACGTAGCGTGCGCTCGATTCGTCCGACTGCTCGGGCACGTAGGTCGAGCGCACCTCTACGGTGATTTCGTAGCGCTTGGTTTCCATGGATTCGATCGCACGGTAATCGCACAGTCGCGTCGTGAGGCACATTGCACGGATGGCCGCTGATGCCGACGTGACGGTCGTCTACCCGCATTGCACCTGATTTCGCGGGTTATGACAAGGCGTACTGCGGCAGTGCCGGGAAGTTATCGTTACAATCGCTCCTTTCGATCGCTTGCATCGAGAGTCTCACAGTTGAGTCAACCGCGCCGCTTTCGTATCGCTGCCAGCATCTTGTCCGCGGACTTCGCGCGTCTGGGCGAGGAGGTGCGTGCCGTCGTCGCCGTCGGCTCGGACCTGGTGCACTTTGACGTCATGGACAATCATTATGTCCCCAATCTGACGATCGGACCGATGGTGTGCGAGGCGATTCGCCCGCTCACGCAGGCGATGATCGACGTGCATCTGATGGTGAAGCCGGTGGACCGCATCATTCCCGACTTCGCTCGTGCCGGAGCCGATCTCATCAGCTTTCACCCGGAGGCGAGCGAGCACGTCGATCGCACCATCGGCCTGATCAAGGAATCCGGGTGTCGCGCGGGACTGGTGCTCAATCCGGCGACGCCTCTCGCTGACCTGGATCATGTGTTGCCGCAGCTCGATCTGGTGCTGATCATGTCGGTGAACCCCGGTTTCGGCGGCCAGAAATTCATTCCCTACGCGCTCGACAAGCTGCGCGCCGTGCGGGCACGAATCGATCAACTGGGCGGCGACATCTGGCTCGAAGTCGATGGCGGCGTCAAGGTCGACAACATCGGGCAAGTCGCGCAGGCGGGTGCCGACACGTTTGTATCCGGGTCGGGCATCTTCGGGACCGGCGATTACGGCAAGACGATCGCTGCGATGCGTGCTGCGCTCGCGGCCGTATCGCCAATATAGAGCACGGCGCGGCGACATGGATTGCTCCCGCGCATGGTGAGGCTGCCGCTTGCGGCACGCGCCGTGGCGTTCGATCTCGACGGTACGCTGCTCGACACACTCCCCGACATCGCTCTAGCAGCCGAGCGCATGCTGCAACAGCTCGGACGTGTTCCGGTTGACGAGTCCACCGTGCGCGGTTACGTCGGTAACGGCATCCCGCGCCTCACCAAGCGGCTGCTGACCGGAACGATGGATGGCGAGCCGCCGCCGGAGTTGTTCGAGCAGGCGCTTACCCTATTCGAACGAAACTATCGCGACACCCTGACTGCGCGCACCAGACCGTTTCCCGGTGTCGAGGAAGGGCTGCGCCGTTTTGAGGCCAGTGGGTTTCGCATGGCGTGCATCACCAACAAAGCGCAGGCGTTTACCCTGCCCTTGCTGGAGGCTGCCGGCCTCGCGCGCTGGTTTTCGCTGGTGGTGAGCGGTGACAGCCTGCCGAAGAAAAAGCCCGATCCGCTGCCGCTGCGCCACTGTGCGGGGGAGTTTGGTATCGAGCCCGCGCAATTGCTCGTGATAGGCGACTCCGCCGCGGATGTGCAGGCAGCGCGCGCGGCGGGTTGTCCTGTCTTCTGCGTGACCTATGGCTACAGCGCCGGGGGGGTGCAGGATCTGGGTTGCGATGCTATAGTTGGCGACCTCATCCAGGCCGCCGGTCTGGTAGCGTATTCGCAGTCGATCTGACCCAGTTTGTAAGGTTGTGAACCACGAAACGTTGAGCTTCGGAAGCAACTGGTCGCAAACGACCGGGGTGTGGCGCTGGCGGCGCCCGCTCTGGTTCGTCGCGCTCGCCGGCTAGTTTTCGTCGTTTCCGTTTTTCTGTCGTTTCTGTGGAGTGATCATGACCGAGTCTGATTTCAGGCAGCTTGCGGCCAAGGGTTACACGCGTATCCCTCTTGTGCTGGAGACATTCGCCGACCTCGACACCCCGCTTTCGGTTTACCTCAAGCTCGCCAATCGGCCGTGGTCTTATCTGCTCGAATCGGTGCAGGGCGGCGAGCGCTTCGGACGTTATTCCTTCATCGGTTTGCCTGCGGAAACGCGCTTCGAAGTGCGCGGCCGACGCTGCGCCGAGTACCGGCACAACCAGCTCGTGCAGCAGGCCGAGCACAAGGACCCGCTGGAGTTCGTGGCTGGGTGTCAGGCGCGCTTTCGCGCCGCGGTGATACCGGGTCTGCCGCGTTTCTGCGGCGGGCTGGTCGGTATGTTCGGCTACGACACCGTGCGTTACATCGAAGGCAAGCTCGCCGCAACGGCAAAGCCCGATACGCTGGATTGCCCGGACATCCTGCTACTGCTGTCCGAGCAACTGGCCGTGGTCGACAATCTCTCAGGCAAGCTGTATCTGATCGTCTATGCCGATCCGCGCGATCCGGGCGCTTATGAAAAGGCGCAGGCGCGGCTGCGCGATCTGGCGGCGCAATTGCGCCAGCCGGTCAAGATCCCCGAAGAGACCGTGTCCGCGCCCGGCGTGGCGCGCTCGGAGTTCAGCGAGGATGCGTTCATGGAGGCGGTCGAGCGCGCCAAGCGCTACATCCATGATGGCGACATCATGCAGGTAGTCCTCTCGCAGCGCATCAGCCACCCGTATGCGGCATCGCCGCTGTCGCTGTATCGCGCGCTGCGTGCGCTCAATCCTTCTCCGTACATGTTCTACTTCGACATGGGCTCGTTCCATGTAGTTGGGGCTTCGCCTGAGATTCTGGTGCGGCTGGAGGGCGACACCGTAACGTTGCGCCCGATTGCCGGCACGCGCCCGCGTGGCGCGTCTCGCGAGCAGGATGCGGCGCTCGAGCGCGAGCTCCTGGACGATCCCAAGGAGCGCGCGGAACACGTGATGCTCATGGATCTCGGCCGCAACGACGTTGGACGCGTGGCGCAGGTGGGCAGCGTACGCGTCACCGATAACATGGTGGTGGAGCGCTACTCGCACGTCATGCACATCGTGTCCAACGTCGAGGGCAAGCTGAAAGCCGGGTTCGACGCGATCGCGGTGTTGCGGGCGACCTTCCCCGCCGGCACCGTGAGCGGCGCGCCGAAAGTGCGGGCGATGGAGATCATCGACGAGCTCGAGCCGAGCAAACGCGGCGTCTATGCGGGTGCCGTGGGCTACCTGGGCTTCAATGGCGACATGGACCTTGCGATAGCGATCCGTACGGCGGTGATCAAGGGAGGACAGCTGTATGTCCAGGCGGGCGCGGGCATCGTCGCCGATTCGGTACCGGCGAACGAGTGGACCGAGACGCAGAACAAAGCGCGCGCGGTGCTGCGCGCAGCCGAGATGGCCCACGCCGGGCTGATCAAGCCGCACTGAGCTCAAGATAGAGAGGTCTACTATTGCTGCTCATGATCGATAACTAACATAGGCGTTCGTAGTCGTTCCCTGAATGTCGTTAAAAAGGGACAATACAGCGTCAGCAACGAGTGATAACTTAAATCCGAGAGGAAACTGGGACGGTCAACCTAGAGGGCTGCAGACGGCCACGAGCAGCCAATCGTGACTCTCAAAATGCTGTAGCCTAGGTGGTTCACGCGGTGCCATAGCTAAGCCGGAGATTGCGTGCGACGAAATTTCCTGCCGTCGGGAGTAGAACGGACAAATCGGCGCCGCCTGCGAGTCTTTCTGGGTACCTTGGCGGTCGCACTGGTGTTTAGTCTGGGCTTCACGTGGTTGCGGCCCGCGGTGTACCGCTCCGCCGCCCTGCTCGAGATCGTGCCGGGCGTCGAGTCTGCAGCTTCGCGCAGCGCCGCAGGCAGCGCACCGGAATCGGCAAAGCCATTCCTGACAGAAGTGCAGATCCTCACCAGCCGCCCGGTGCTCGAAACGACTGCGGCCCGGCTCCGCCGTGATGGCCGAGATGTCTCCGCGTTTGGTGCGGACCCCGCTGCGGGAATGCAGTCGCGGCTGGAGGCGATACCGGTCTCCAGTACCAACGTCGTTGAGCTGGTAGCCACCGGTGAGCGTCCTGAGCTGTTGGCGCCACTCCTCAATACGGCCATTGCTGTCTATCAAGACCGACTGGTGGACTCGTATCGGGCTGCGATCAGTGAGTCGATGGCACAGGCAGACGACGAAGTGAAGAGGCTGGAAGCAACCGTGACCGCTAAGCGGCGCGAGGTCGAAGGATTTCGGATACGCAACGAAATAGTCTCCCTGCAACGCGACGAGAACGAAGTCCTCGCGCGGGTGCGCAATCTCAGCACCTCCCTCAGCGCTGCGAACGATCGGGTCGCCGTGGCAGAAGGGAAGTTGCGCGCCATCAAAGAGTCGGCCACTGCCGGAAAAGCGCTAGTCCGGTCGCGGGACGATCCGACCCTGGCTGACCTTGAGCAACGCGCCTCGCAAATACGCGAAGAGCTGCGCGACCTTGAGCGCGGATTTACGCAGGACTACCTGGCCAAGGATCCGAGGGTCATCTCCCAACGAGAGCGCCTCGCAGAGCTCGAACGTCAGATCGTTGCACAGCGTACGGCCGGTCAGCAAATGGCGCTGCTCGAGGCGCAGGAGGAGCTGACGAGCGCGCAAGGTGCGGCGGCGCGCATCCAAGCCCAGATGTCCTCAGGTCGGCGCGATGCCGGGCAGTTTGCAACGCGCTTCAACGAGTACAAGTCGCGCCAGGAGGAACTCGGCGAGCTCGAGACCGCCTATCGCGATGCTGTTCAGCGCCGCGCGAAGCTCGAGGCCAGCGAGCGAGCGCGCACGCCGACGACCAAGGTACTGGAGGCAGCGACGACACCGCAACAACCGTGGCGTCCACTCTACTGGAGAGACACGGCGCTGAGCATCGGCGGTTCGCTCGTGCTGGCGCTACTGGCGATGTGGCTGGTAGAACTCTTCCACCAATCTGAGCCGCAACCCGCGGTCGTCCTGATCCAACCGCCAGAAGGAAGATTGCCCTACGAAGGCGCACTGCAGATGCTCCCCGGCCAGAACACACCGTTAACGCGACTGGGTGCGAAGTCTCCGGCCCTGCTGCCGCAGCCGCCGACATTTCCCAGAGAGCTGAGCCACACCGAACTGGCGGCGCTCATACGCGCGTCAGACGACGATTGCCGGCTCGTGATACTGCTACTAATGTCCGGGGTGAGCTGCGATGAGGCGGTCAAGTTGCGCTGGAGTGATGTCGCTCTTTCGCGAGGGATTGTCCACGTTGGCGGCGGCTCGGCGCGAAACGTCGCCCTAAACGAGGCCAGTTGCCGCCTCATCGCCGCCCGTCCCCAAGCGACCGGTTCTGCGTTGCTCTTGGGCCACGCGGGTCACCCAATGACCCGAGACAGCATTGACGTGCAGATCCTCTGCGCAGCGCACGACGCCGGGATCGACGGCGCAACTCAGATCACTTCGGATTGTCTCCGGCATACCTACCTGGCATTCCTTGTTCGCCAGGGCATCCGGTTTGGCGACTTGGTGCAACTTGTCGGACCCATGCCCGCAGAGATCCTGGGCATGTATAGCGCACTCTCGCCGCCCGGCTCAAGGGTGCCGCGCGAGGGCATAAATATCGAGCATCCAGCGGTCGGTCACCCCACGACGGGATGAACTGATAAATCTTGGATTGCAGTTTAAATTGCGATAAAGACGGCCCCGCGACTCTGCGCGTGTCCCAGGGATCGATGAATCTTCTGAAGGTACCGCGAGCAGAGTCGTCGTCATCGATAGCTGGCCCATGCGTAGTGGTGTAACCCGGTCAACATCTCTCAGCCCCATCGAACCTTCGAAGGAAAAGAAAAACTCGTTCGAGTTAAACCATGCCGGTTTCCCGGTGGCGCCCAATACATCGACTGGATTGCCTACCGTGTCTTGCAGAACGTAGATCCTTGGACCCGCAATTCGCGCAGAGCCCAGCAGCGAGATATTGACTCCCGGGAACTCACTCGTGACAACTTGCCCGGCATTCAAGCCTGAGAAGTCAATGAATATCGGAGAAGCACCAGCAGAATTGCACAGAACGAGTCCCATCCACAGTATCAGCGAGAGCATATCCTTCTCCTCGTAATGACATCAGTATACGGGC
>JBGQKF010000259.1:0-6684 GCA_041499435.1 Gammaproteobacteria bacterium | reverse complement strand
GGCTGATCGGACTCGCGGAGCGGGCATTGGAAATGATGTGCAGGCGTACCCGCGTCCGCGTCACATTCGGGAAACCGATCGCAGAGCAGACCGTGACCCTGGAGCGCATCGCCGAAGCGCGTATCCGGATCGATCAGGCACGGCTGCTGGTACTGCACGCAGCGCGTACGATGGATAGCCATGGCAATAAGGTCGCCGCCAAGCAGATCGCCATGATCAAGGTTGCCGTTCCGAACATGGCGGCCCAGGTCATCGATTGGGCGATTCAAGCGCACGGCGGCGGAGGTGTGGCCGATCCATTCCTCGCAGGTGCGTACGCGTGGGCTCGGGCCCTGCGATTGGCGGACGGCCCGGACGAAGTGCATCGCAATCAGATCGGCAGGATGGAGCTGGCCGCCTATGCATAGTGTCGAAACGGATGGGGTGAGGTCCTTTCGTAGGCCAGAAACGCCCCCATAGACCACTGATCCACCCAAGCCGCCCAACGATCTAGTCCTATACTGGGCAGGTCTGTTGGCGGCCGGGTGCGATTTATGGCTGCGCGAACAATCTTGGCAGAAAAAGCGATATCTGCGGGAAGCAGATCACAATCGCGAGGTCAATGGCGAGCGCCAGAATGAACGGCATGATCGCCCGCGTTGCCTGCTCGAGAGATATCCCGCTGATCGAAGCCGCGGTATACAGACAGAATCCAATGGGGGGCAGATTGATCCCGATCGCGGAATTGATCAGCACGATGATGCCAAATGCGGTCGGATCGACGTGAGCCTGCTGCAGCAGCGGCAAGAACACTGGAATGACGACGATGATGCTCGATATCGTTTCCAGTACCGCATGGATGACGATCAGAAAAACATTGATCATCAACACGAGCAATAGCACATTGGTCGTGATGTGCAGGAAGTTGCCAGCCACATACGCGGGGATGCGCTGCTCGATCATGTAACGCCCGAGAACGAACGCCAGTCCGAGCAGCAGTGTCACCCGGCTGGTGTTGATCGCCGATCTGGCAAGGATCTCTCTGAAATGCGCGAGCGTCAGCTCCTTGTAGACAAAGGCGCTTATGAACGCGACATAGATCGCTGCGACGACGCCGGCTTCGACCGGCGTGAAGATCCCTCCCAGGATGCCGCCGAGAATGATCACCGGAGACAGCAAAGCCCAGAATGCGCGCCGGAAGCTCGCCCACAATACCGTCACAGAGAAGGGTTGCAGCGCGCTGTAGTTGCGACGGACAGCGGTAATGTGATTGACCACCATGAAGGACATCGCGACCAGCAGGCCGGGAATCAGGCTGGCAAGGAACAGCGCACCCAGTGACACGTTGGCGACGTAGGCGTAGACGATCATGCTCATCGAAGGCGGGAAGAGCAGTCCCAATGAGCCGGCCGCGGATTGCAACGCGGTGGCGAAGCTCTTCGAATAGCCCTTTCGCACCATTCCGGGAATCATCACTGAGCCGATGGCCGCCGTATCTGCAGTAGCCGACCCCGAAATATCCGCGAAAAACATGCTGGCGACGACCGTAACGTGTCCGATGCCTCCGCGCATGAATCCCACCAGCGCCTGCGAAAAATCGATGAGCCTGCGCGACACGCCGCCGGTGTCCATAATCGCGCCGGTCAGCATGAAGAACGGAATCGCGAGCAGCCCGAAATTGTTGAGATTGGCGAAAAACTGCTGTGGAACAATCAGCAGCGGCGTGCCTGCTGTTGTCAGCGCAACGGCCGCGGCAAGTCCGATGCAGATTGCGACCGGAGCGCCGATCAGCAGAAGAACGATACCGGTTGCGAGAGCCCACATTTAGCGGTTTGCCTATACCTCGCTCGCCACGGAATAGGGCGACCTGCCCTGGTTAGACAGCATATCCGTGACGTGTGCCACAGAATGCAGCATGAACAACGCTCCGCCAACGGGGATGGCGAGCGTTGGATAAATCATCGAGATCGGCAGGGACGAAGCGGTCTCTGCACCCATGAGCAGTATCAACTGGCCACCGTAGACCGCCATCAACGCACCTAGCTAGAGAGAAAATCGCGCTGTCGGCAACGATGCTCAGCATTGTTTGGTACCGCCGCGGGAACTGGGTGGTGAAAGCCATGACGTTCGGATGCACGCGCATCTTCACACCAGCCGCGGCACCGAGGCAGGTCAACCAGACGAACAGATACGCGTCGAGCTCTTCGGACCAGGACAACGAGGCGTGGAGTGCGAAGCGGCAAATAACGCCGAGGCCCGCGATCGAGACCATGGCGAGCATGATCGCACCGCAGAGCCAGAGGGCCGCAGAGGCCGCGATGGTATCCGCGCGCGCCAGCATGCGGGCAAGCCGCTTCACGCTTCGGTCCTTCGCCTGTTGCTGGCGGAAGCTCTACCTGGCCTTGGCGGCGACGATCTCTTTGTACAAGGCTTGGCCGTCCGGTATTTTATCGAGCAACTGATTGCGCGCTGCTTCGGAGGCCTTCTCCCATGGCGCCACATCGATCGACTTCACCTGGATGCCTTTCCCGGGAAGCGCCGCCAGGGCCTCGTCATATTGCCTGCGATACTCGCGAGCGTCGAAGCGTGCAGCCTCCGATGCTGCCTTGCGAATGGCTTGCTGGGAGTCCGCCGGAAGCTTGTCCCAGCTCGCCTTGCTGATCGCTAGAACCACGGGTAGATAGTGCACGTGAGTTAACTGAAAGTACTTCGCGACCTCGGTGAATTTATCCTGGATCATCTGATCCGGTGACGTATCGGCGCCGTCCACCAGTCCTTGCTGCAGAGCCAGGTAAAGTTGCGAATACGCCATCGGAGTCGGGTTGGCGTTGAGCGATCGATATGCTGCGACGTACCCGGGGCTTTGCATGACGCGGATCTTGAGAGTGGACATGTCGCTCAATGTTGAGATCGGCTTCTTGGCGGTGAAGACATCCCGTTCTATGGCGCTGAGCCATGCCAGCCCGATGATGTTATGCCGCTGCATCATCGCCAGATACTTTTCTCCAACCGGACCTTGCAAGACCTGATTCGCCTGTTCAATGCTGCTGAAGAGGTAAGGTACGTCAAAGATCTGCCACTCCTTGATGGTGTTCGCCACCACCGCCTGAGCGGAGAACATCATGTCCTGTGTTCCGGTTCTCAACGCCTGCGTCATTTGCACTTCGCCACCGAGTTGCGATTGCGGAAATACCTGCACTTCAATTTTGCCCGCGGTGCTCTGATGAACCAGCCTCGCGAACTCCAGCGCGGTGAGCTGGTAGTGGCTTTCCGACGCGAGCGCATGCCCCAACTTGAGAACGTATTTTTCTTCGGCGAACCCTGGAACGGACCAGCCGGCGATGAGCAAACCACATGCGATGATGCTCAGGAGCAAAGATCGAATCGTCGGTCGCAAGAGCATGATGGCCTCCTCGTGGTTATGATCCCAGAGAAAATGACAGCGTCCACCCGGAGTGGCCAGCATATTCCCGGCGACTTGGGTAAAGCAAGGGATCTGTTCTGCGTAGTGCGGCTACAGCATGTGCTGTGAGGGGTGTGAGGGTCGCTATACTTTTAAACTTACATTTACCTTACGGTACAGCGAGGCGCGCGGCGCGCCACAATAGATTATCTCTTGGTGGCGTGTGCGCCATTTGAAAACGCCGATTCGCAGGGATTGGCCGGCATGCGGCCATTGCGTTCGCCGAACAAAATTCTGATTCAGGCTGCTGTAGGGCCCGAGGACTGGGCGTTGGACGAGCCCGGCAAGCACCGGCAGACCACCCGCCAAGCTTTACCGGCTCAGCAGATGCGGTGCAGTGCGCGGCACCGAGCTTCGCTGACTCAAGTAGGACGCCAGGTGGGCGCTCAAGTCACGCGCATCGTCAGCGGCGCCGTCGATGAGGCTCGATTTTCGACGGCGCAGGAACGGGATGCCCATCAGGTACATGCCAGGAGCATCGACCACACCGCCATCGTGGCGGACGCGGCCCTTGCGATCCAGGACCGGCACATCGAGCCACGAGTAGTCGGGGCGGAATCCAGTCGCCCAGATGATGGTGCGGATGCCACCCCGCTTGAGATCGATGCCGAGCGGGGGTGATGCTTCGACCTTGGTCGGAGCGAAGCGCTGCTTTGGGTTGACCTCGCTGTCCAATCCGTGTGCGGCTGTCCATTCGTCGATCGTGTCGAGCAACCGGTTCATCTTGAGGTCGGCCAGCGCACATTGATTGCGCAGCGATCCGGAGAACAATGCCTTGCCATCGTTGATACCGGCAAGACGACCGATGTGCTTCACACCGATCGCGGTCAACGAGTTGAGATCGAGCGTCCGGCGATCGTCGCTGCCCGCGAGTTGCAGCGACGGTACGTTACGCGCTCTGCCGATATCGTCGATCTCGTCATAGCGCTCGTTGAGCACGCCGGCGGCATCCATCCACCACTGAATGTCCCTGCCCCGATACACGCGCGGGACACGGACGTGCTCGCCCACCGCGAGGGTAACGGGCCGACCCGAGCGATGAATCTCGTCGGCAATCTGAATACCGGTGGCCGAGGCCCCAACCACCAGGACGCCGCCCTCCTCGAGCTGACCCGGATTGCGATACTGCATCGGCGTGAGGGTAGCGATCGTGGACGGAATCGCCTCGGCAAGCGTCGGGACCAGCGGGATGTTGCACGCTCCGGTTGCGAGCACGACAGCCTGGCATTTCCAGACACCCCGGTCGGTAGCGACCTCGTAGCTCTCGCCGCCGTGGCGCACGGAAGTGACATTGGTGTGGGTGCGGATGGGAGCCGCAATCACACCTGCATAGCGCTCGATGAAATCGATCGTCTCGCGCATCGTGCGAAAGCCGTCCGGGTCGCCGCCCTGATAGCCATAGCCGGGCAGCCGGCTCTGCCAGTTAGGCGTGAGCAGCCGCAGCGAATCCCAACGCTCCGTCCGCCACGAGTTCGCCACCTCGCCACGCTCGAGGACCACATGGTCGATCGAGCGCCGGGCCAGCCACCAGCTCATGGCCAAGCCGGCATGTCCGGCCCCGATGACAACGGTAGTTACGCGCATTATCCAGGCTAGAATCCGTTGCGTCTCGTCACTTCACCTCGACCGTGACGTTGGTCGGATTCGTGATGATGTCATACACCGCCGAGCGCTTTTGCGACTGAGCGACCAGCGCCTTGATGTCGTCGGGTGAGGCGTCGGCGTCGATGTGGTAAGTCACTTTGATACCGTCGAAGCCGTTGCGCACATCGCCGTCGATGCCGAGGATGCCCTGAATGTCCATTCCCCCCTCGAGCGTCGCCGATACCGATCGCAACTGGATCTCACGCAGCTGTGCGACCGACGCGATGCCGGCGGTGAGGCAACTCGCCAGGCCGGCCAGCACGAGCTCCACCGGGGTGGCGCCCCTGTCCTCGGACGCAAAGATCTCCGGGTGGTCAGCGTCGAAGGTGAATTGAGTCTTGTGTTTCTGCTCCTGGCCCAGCCCGTAGAACCCTTCGACGGTGGACTTACTGTGGGTGCCATTCACCCATTTGCAGGTCGCGCGCCATTGGAACTTGGCGGCCTCCGGCGTCTTGCTGAGCGCTTCGCGTGCACCGAGCAACGCGCCTACGTTGACGCCGTTGTCGACTGGTTTGTTGGTCGTGGTCATGGCTTCCTCCTGTGTTGTTGCGGACAAAAACGGCAAGCATAGCAGCACCAGACGCAATATTTTATTTACTTAAGTTATATGCTTATACCGCCACTCTGGTTATATATCTCCAGCACAATTGATATAGAGCGCGTCTGCTGCAGGACGAGATCAATACGCGCGTTACGCTGAGCAGGAGCAAGCCTATCACGACGCGAGGTTTGATTGGCCTCTTGGGTGTTTTCGCGGGCATTGTGCGTGTTCGCGCTCATCGTTACCGCTTGTGACGCCTGGCGGGAACACGCGCAGAAAAGCTGATCGAAGGCGATAGCCACGATCGAAGAGCGCAGCGTCGTTCCTATCGCGCGTTCAAGAGCGAACCCGGCACACCGAGAATCAGAGCTTCGCGGTCATGAAGCGACGGCGCCCGCTTCCATAGCCGCCTCGGCCTGCAGACTTGCCAGGTCGCGCGAAATGGTCGCAATGGCGAGGATACGATCGCCAAGTTTGTAGCGCACGGCACAATCGCGGGCATCGAGCGAACCATCGATGTCGATGACGTCCCAGCGCTCTGCGTGACCGACGTAGTTGATGGCGAGATCGTAGTGCTGGCTCCAGAAGAACGGCACGGCATCGAATCGCTCACCCCGCCCCAGGATATTCTTCGCCGCCACCTGACCTTGCCGCTGCGCCACGACCCAGTGCTCGACGCGGATACGCTCGCCCGAGTGCGGATCGGGCCAGCGCGCGACATCACCCGCCGCGAACACCCCCGGGACGCTGGTTTCGAGATACTCGTTGACGGTGATCCCGCGATCGATAGCGAGCCCTGCTCGCTCGGCCAATGCAATGGACGGCCGCACGCCTACGCCGACGACGAGGAAATCGGCTTCCACCGTCCCAGCACCGCTCAGCGTCACCCGGCGTCCATCGATCCGGGTGACAGTCTGTTCCAGGTGAAACGCAACACCGTGCGCCTCGTGCAGCTGGCGGATGAAGCGTCCCACCTCCGAGCCCATGACGCGCTCCATCGGCTGCCGGTCCGGGGCGACGACGTGAACCTCGATGCCGCGCGCGCGTAACGAGGCCG